>JAHWKH010000100.1 GCA_019347995.1 Gemmatimonadota bacterium
GTGGATGCGGTGACGGTGGAGGTGATCGTCCCCTGGTCGGAGTTCGCCAGCGGGCTGCGTGTGTGGGGAGGTTTCGGCACCCCCCGCCAGCTCGGCCACGGGGTCCTCGCGCACGCGTTCGAGGAATCCCTCGAGGCGCGCACCCTGGTGCGTTTCCTGAGGATTCCCCGGGTGGCGTCGGTGCGCGACACCACCGGCACCACCCGTCCCGACTCAGCGCTGACGTTCGTCGGTGGTCGGCTCGTGCTTCGTCTCGACACGCTGGCGAGCACCAACGAGGGGCCCGTCACGCTGGCCGCGGGACGCATCCTGCACCCCTGGGACGTGACGTCGGCCACCTGGGAGTTGGCGGTGGACACGTTCCGGGTGACCGATCCGTGGCCCGAGGAAGGGGGTGGGCCCGTGGAGTTCCTGGGGACGACCGTCTGGGATCCGGCCGCGGGAGACACGGCCTTCATCGAGCTCGACTCGGCGCAGGTCGCGCTGCTGGCCGATACCACCGACGTGGACAGAAGCGTCCGCTTCGCCGTGGAGACCCCGGGGGTCCGGCTGAAGGTGGACTTCACGGCACTCCGGCTGGACGCCCGGCCCAGCATCAATCCCGACACCGTGGTGCAGGTCAACGCCACCGACAGGCAGACCACCTTCGTCTACGCTCCGTTCCCCGAGCCGCCACCGGACGGGATCCGGGTGGGCGGCGTTCCCGCGTGGCGCACCGTCCTCGACATCGACCTGCCCGAGACGCTCAGCGGCCCGCCGGAGCTGTGCGCGGCCGTGGGCTGTCCGGTCCGGCTGACGCCCGAGCGGGTGACGCACGCGGAGCTGGTGCTCACGACGCGGGCCACCGAGCCCGCCGCCTTCCAGCCCACCGACAGCATCCGCCTGGACGTGCGGCCGGTGCTGGCCCCGGATCGGCTGCCCAAGGCGCCGTTGGGCGGATCCTTCCTGGCGGGCCTCGGGCTGCCGGGCACGCCGATCCCGGCGGAGGCCTTCGGGGCCGGCGCCGCGCGCACCGTGGCGGTGCCGATCACGCCGTTCGTGCGGGCGCGGCTGGACGAGCCGGCGGAGGGCGAGGATCCCCTCACCTCCACCATCGCTCTCCTGTCGGTGTTCGAGCCGCTCTCCATCGCCTTCGCGAGCTTCGTCGGTCCCGGCGGCGCGGGCGAGCCCTTCCTGCGCCTCGTGATCACGGCGGCCAGGCCCGTGGAGCTGCCGTGAGCGCCCTTGCGAAGACGACGGGGTGGGCCGCGACCGCGGCGACGCTGGCGTTGGTGCTGGCGTGGGCTCCGGCTCCCGCGGCGGGCCAGTCGCTCCTCGCCACCGGCGGGCTCGGCGCACCGGTGGACGCCGTGGACGCGCGTGCGCGGGCGCTGGGCGGTGCGGCGGTCGGCCTGCGGGGGGGGCACGTCTCGGCCGTGGATCCCGCCGCCGCCGTGGATCTGCGCGTGCCGACGGTGACGTTCACGTCCGTGACGTCATGGATCGACGTGCGGGAGGGCGACGCCGAAGCCAGCGTCTCCGGCACCCGCTTCCCGTCCATCGGCCTGGCGTACCCCGCCGGTGGTTGGGGCGTCGCGACGCTCACGTTCGGCGGCATGCTGGACCAGCGCTGGAGGATCGAGCGGATCGGATCGGTCGAGCTCGGCGGTCGGGCGGTGGAGACAACGGACCGCTTCCTCTCGGAGGGGGGGCTCGGCGCGGCCCGTCTCGGGTTCGCCCACCGCGTGGCCCCGAGCCTGGGCGTCGGCGTCTCCGTCGGCGCCCTCACCGGTGAGGTGACGCGCAGCTTCACCCGAGCCTTCGACACGCTGGCCGCCGGCGACGTGCCGGTGTCGGATTTCCAGGCTTCCGGACGGTGGGACTACTCGGGCGTGACCGCCTCGGCCGGCGCGGTGGTCGATGTCTCGCAGCTGTTGCGGGCGACCGCCTCGCTCACGTGGAACGGCACCCTGGACGCGAGCCCCTCGGGCCCGACCGAGGGTGCGGGCCGGAGCTACGAACTTCCCCTCGAGGTCCGGGCGGGGGCGAGCGGCGTGCTGGCGCCGGGCCTCTCCGCCACCGTAGGCGTCGAGTGGGCCGACTGGAGCGACGTCGGCAACGATCTGGTCGAGCCGTCGAACGCCGGCCGCGCACTCGCCATGGGCGGGGGCGTCGAGTGGAGCGACGCCCGGCTCCTCGGAAAGGACGCCGCGATCCGACTGGGCTATCGGCGCGCGGACCTGCCGTTCGCGTTCGGCGCCGCCGATGCGGACGAATCGGCGTGGACCGGTGGCCTCGGTCTGGTGCTTGCGTCGGGGGGAGGCGTGACCCTGGCCTCTGTCGACCTCTCCCTGGAGCGGGGAGAGCGGCTGAGCGGCGTGCTGGAGGAGAGCTTCTGGCGGGCGGGCCTGACGCTGCGCGTCGCAGGGTTCTGAAGGCGCTTCCGGTCGGGGAGGGCGAGTCGTGCGCGTCTACTACCACACGTTCGGCTGCAAGGCCAACCAGTACGACACCGAGCGCATGCGCCAGGAGGCCGAGGCCAGGGGCGCCGAGACGGTAGGCGACTGGTCCGACGCCCAGGTCTGCGTGGTGAACACCTGTACGGTGACCAACCAGGCCGACGCGGCCGCCCGGCGCCTGGTGCGCCGGGTCCGGCGCGAGAATCCGGGGGCCCGCATCGTCGTGGCCGGGTGCTCGGCGGCGCTGCGGGCGCCCGAGTACGAGGCCATGGAGGAGGTGGCGTCCGTGGTGCCCGGCCACGATCCCGTGGCGGTGGCGTCCAGGCTGGAGAGCCGGGGTCTGGTGCAGCTCGGTGTGCGTCGCCCGCTGGACCGGTCGGACCATGAGCCCGTGGGGGCGGAGCTCCTGCGGGAGCGGGAGGGCGCCACCCGCGGCTGGCTGAAGGTCCAGGACGGCTGCGACCGCAAGTGCTCCTTCTGCGCCACGCGCCTGGCCCGCGGCACGAGCCGGTCGCGCAGCCCGGACGAGGTGGTGGCGGAGGCCCGCCTGCTCGCCCGCACCCACCCGGAGCTGGTCGTCACCGGCATCCACATCGGACACTACGGCCGCGACCTGGTCCCGGAGTCCACGCTGGCGCGCCTGCTCGCCCGGCTCCTCGACGAGGTGCCCGACGTCCGCTTCCGGCTCGGGAGCGTGGAGGCCACGGAGATCGACGACCTCCTCCTGGACCTGATGACGTCCTCGGGAGGCCGCGTCGCTCCCCACCTCCACATGCCCCTCCAGAGCGGCGCCGATCCCGTCCTCCGGCGCATGCGACGCTGGCACACCCGCGGCACGTACCGGCGCCGCGCGCTGGAGATCGCGGAGCGGCTTCCCGTCCTGGGGCTGGGCGCCGACGTCATCACGGGCTTCCCGGGAGAGACGGAGGAGGACCACACGTCGACGGTGGCGCTGGTGGAGGAGCTGCCGTTCACGTACCTGCACGTCTTCCCCTTCTCTCCCCGGGAAGGCACGGTGGCCGCCGCCATGAACGAGCGCGATCCCGTCCCCCAGCGCGT
Source organism: Gemmatimonadota bacterium (assembly GCA_019347995.1). The sequence goes on from JAHWKH010000100.1 coordinate 3,498, forward strand.
GGCGGGCGAGCGGAGCCGGGAGCTGCGGGAGCGGGTCCAGGCCAAGGGGCTCGCCTACCGCGCGTCGCGCGCCGGCGCCCTCGCCGAGGTGGCGCTGGAGGGGCGGGGCGGCAGCGCTCTCACCGGCGACTACCTCCGGGTCCGCCTAGCCGGCGGCGTTCCGGGCGGCGCGGGGCGGCTCCACCGGGGCGTGCTGGGGGGCACGGGGGACGATCTGTATATTGATCTGCCCCGTGCCGACCGCTCCCTTCGAGGGGAGCACGGCGTGGCTTCGCGAACCTCCGGAACCGGCCCATGAGCGATTCCAAGGCCCCACGACGCGCCTACGTGGAGACGTACGGCTGCCAGATGAACGTCAGCGACGGCGAGCTGATGGAAGGGATCCTGGCCGCGGACGGCTGGACCCTGGTCGACGCCCCCGAGGACGCCGACGTGGTCCTGGTGAACACGTGCGCCATCCGGGAGCACGCCGAGCAGCGGGTCCTCGGCCGCGTGGGCCAGCTGGCGGGGCTCAAGAAGGACAATCCCTCCCTGCGCATCGGCGTCACCGGGTGCATGGCGCAGCGCATGGGCGAGGCCCTGCTGGAGCGCGCCGACCAGGTCGACCTGGTGATGGGCCCCGACGGCTATCGCGGGTTGCCGGGGGCGCTGGCTGCGCTGCGACGGGCCGATGCGTCCGGCCCCGCCGCGGGCGACTCCCTCTCCGGGCCCGCCACCGTCCCGACGGCCGCGGACCCGGACCTTCCAGGATCCGCCACCGACCCGGGGGCGGCAGTGCCCGGTCTTCCCGGCGTTTCTGAAGCCCCCTCCGGCTCCGGCCGCGGCCGCGTCAAGCTGAGCGTGCTGGACCTGAACCTGGGCGAGAACTACGAGGGCCTGGAGCAGAGGCGGCGCTCCGGGGTCACGGCCTGGATTCCGGTCCAGCGTGGCTGCGACCACCGCTGCACGTTCTGCATCGTGCCCTACGTTCGCGGAGGAGAGAAGAACCGTCGCCCGGACGCCGTGCTCGACGAGGTGCGTGCCATCGCGGCGTCCGGGGTCACCGAGGTGACGCTCCTCGGCCAGACCGTGAACTCGTACAACCACGGCGGCTGGTCCTTCCCGCGCCTGCTGGCAGCGGTGGCCCGCGTGCCGGGCATCCGTCGGGTCCGCTTCACGTCGCCCCATCCCAACGACGTGACGCCCGAGCTGGTTGAGGTCATGGCGGGCGAGGAGGCCGTATGCGAGCAGCTCCACCTGCCGGTGCAGTCCGGGAGCGACCAGGTCCTGAAGCGCATGCTCCGCCGCTACACGACCGCTGCGTTCCTGGAGAAGGTCGACATGGTGCGCGAGGCCATCCCCGAAATCGCCCTCTCCACCGACGTCATCGTGGCGTTCCCGGGGGAGAGCGAGGAGGACTTCGAGGCCACCCTGGACCTGATGCGGCGCGTTCGCTTCGACGATGCCTTCACGTACCGGTACTCCCCGCGGGAGGGCACGCCCGCCACGCGCATGCCCGCCGAATGGTTCCTGTCCGACGACGTGGGGCAGGCGAGGCTGGAGCGCCTCATCGAGGTGAGCCGGGGCATCCAGGCGTCCATCAACGCCGGGGAGGTCGGCCGCGTGGAGGAGGTCCTGGTGGAGAAGGAGGCGCGGGACCCGGGCCAGGTGCTCGGCCGCACGCGCAGGAGCAAGGTCGTGGTCTTCGACGGCGATCCATCGTGGATCGGCACCTACCGCACGGTGGTCCTGCAGCGCACGACCGGCGCCACGTTCGTCGGCCGCCCTACGGACGAGCCGGCCCGGGTGGAGTCGGCGTGAGCCGATGGGCGGGGGCGGCCGGCGTCCTCGCCGTCCTCGTCCTCTCCATGGCGTTCGCCGCATTCAACGGCGGCCAGCGGGTCACGCTCCGTCTCGGCTTCCTCACCCTCTACCGGGTGCCCCTCACGGTGGTGGCCTTCGGAGCCCTCATCCTGGGCATGCTGGTGATGCTGGTCGCGTCGGTGCACACAGACCTGCGCGTCCGCAGGATCCTGCGCGAGCGGCTGGCCGAGGAGGACCGGGAGGAGAGGGCCCGCGCCGCGGTGGACCGGAATCAGAGAGACCTCTTCGAGCAGGAGACCGGGTGACCTGAACCCCTCCCAGGGCCGTCGCGGCCGCCTCCCCCCACGCCGGGAGGGCCGCTGACGCGCCGTCTCCCGCCGGTGGCCGCCCTCGCCGGGGCCTGCGCCGCCGGCTGCGCCCTCGCCGGGCTCGCGGGACCCGACCCGCACCTCGCCCGCGCCGCTCCGCTCCTCCTCCTCGCCCTGCTCGCGCCCGCCTGGCCATGGCGGCGCCCCCATCCATCCGCCTCTCTGGCGGCGGCCGCCGCCGCGGGTATGCTCCTGGCGCTGGCCGCGGAGCGCCGCGAGAGCGCCGGATGCCTCCCGCGCCTGCCCGACGGAGCCGCCCTCGCCGTGGTGGGCCACCTCGAAGCCCCCGCGGTGGCCGGGCGGGGCTCCCTCCGCATCGAGAGCGGCCTCGGATCCTGCCGGCCGGTGGTGCGCGCGGTCCTCGCCCCTCCGGCCGCGGAGGCCGGCCCGGGTGTGGCGCTGAGCGTGCGGGGCCGGTGGATGGCGTCCGGTCAGGGAGGCGCGTGGGCCGGGACGCTCCGGGTGGAGGACGCGGAGCCGGTGGCCGGTGCACGCCCCCGGGCCCTGCCGGCGGTGCGGGGTGGGGCGGTGGCCGTGCTGCACCGGCGCTTCGCGGACCGGGGCCCGGTGGCGGCGGCTCTGGTCGTCGCGCGCAAGGAGGGGCTCGATCCGGGGCTGCGCGAGGCGTTCGTCCGCTCGGGGACCGCCCACCTGTTGGCCATATCCGGCTTCCACGTGGGTGTGGTGGCGGCGCTCCTCTACACGCTGCTGCGCTGGAGGGGGCGTGGCGTCTCCCGCCGCCGAGGCGCCCTGCTGGCCTCGGCCGCCGTGTGGGCCTACGTGCTCGGCATCGGCGCTCCCGACGCGGCCGTGCGAGCCGCGCTGGCCCTCTCGTTGGCCGCGCTGGGCACCCTGCGCGGACGCCCGGCGGCCGGGGAGGGCACCCTGGCCGCCGCCTTCCTGCTCGTGGCGGTGGTCGATCCGGGGGCGCTGCTCCGCCCGGGCGCGCAGCTCTCCTTCGCCGGCGCCTGGGGTCTGGTGCGGTGGGGCTCGAACTTCGAAGCCGGGCTCCGACGACGGCTGCCGGACGGCGTGGCGGGCGCCCTGGCGCCGCCCCTGGCGGCGGGCTGCGCCGCCACGCTCGGAACCCTCCCGGTGGTGGCCTGGCACTTCGAGCGGCTCTCCCTGGTGGGCATCCCCGCCACGCTGGTGGCAGGGCCCCTGGTGGCGCTGGCCGTGCCCGGCCTCCTGGCGACGCTCATGGCGGAGGTGCTCCATCCGGCCGCCGGCGCGTTCGTCGCCGGCGGCGTCGACGTCCTCCTCGCGGTGCTGATCGCCGTCGTGGAGGCGTTCGCGGCGGCCCCGTTCGCGTCCGTGGATCTTCCTCGATCGTGGACGGTCACGATGGGGACCGGCGCCCTCGCGGCCGGGGGGCTCCTGCGTGCCCGGCGGGTGCGGCCCGTGGTGCGCATGGCCGTCGCCGGCGCTGGCGCGCTGGCGGCCTTCCAGCTCTGGCCGGTCGCGCTTCGCATCGCCGAGGCGGGAAGCGTGGAGGTCGTCGCCGTGGATGTGGGGCAGGGCGACGCGCTGCTGGTGCGCTCGCCGCGCGGGCGCTGGCTCGTGGTCGATGCCGGGCCCTCCTTCGGTGGGCGGGATGCGGGCCGCGACCGCGTGCTCCCGTATCTGCGCGGACGCGGCGTCTCCGAGCTGGAGGCCGTCGTGCTCACCCATCCGCACCTCGACCACGTCGGTGGGGCGGCCGCCCTCCTGGAGGCCATGGACGTGGGGGGCGTGCTCGATCCGGGAGCCGCCGTGGGCATCCCCGCCTACCTCGCGACCCTCGCCGCCGCCGAGCGGGCGGGGGCGGGCTGGTGGGCAGCGCGGGCCGGGGCGGCCTATCGGCTCGACGGACTGACGATTCGCGTCCTGCAGCCCGAGTCCATCGACCGCGTCGAGGAGGACGCGAACGCGGTCAGTGTGGTGCTGCACGTGAGCTGGGGCCTCTTCTCGGTGCTCCTCACCGGCGACGCGCCCGGCGAGATGGAGGTCCACGCCGTGCGCGATCTCGTCGATCAGGCCCGTGCGCGCCTCGCCGGAGGGGCG
>JAHWKH010000101.1 GCA_019347995.1 Gemmatimonadota bacterium
TGCAGCTGGCGAAGCCGTTGGACAGCTCGGTGAACCCGATCCCGGTGTGGGTGGCCTGTCGTTTGGCCCACTCGTGGCCGTTGAGCCAGACCTTGGCCGGGTAGGGGAAGTAGGCGCAGACCTTGATGAAGGCCGGTCCGAAAGTCGACGTCCCACAGGTAGAAGTAGAAGCAGGTCACCCGCCGGTCGGCCTTGTAGAAGGAGTACCACACGGCGTTGCCCGAATAGCCGCGGTCCTCGCGGCGGGTCCTGCTCCCGCCCCGGCCCAGCCGGCGGATCTGGTCGTCCAGAACGCGCGGGTGTGGACCGGCGATGCGGCCCGCCCGTGGGCCGAGGCCCTGGTGGACCTCAAGGACGAGCTGGAGAGCGAGGCGGGCGAGGGCAGCGCATGAGCGTGGCCGGCCCCGGGAGGATCCCGGCGGCGCGGCGCACCCTTTCCGGAGCGATCACACCATGAGCGACGCGGCGAGCCTTCCCGAGCACGTGGCCTCCATCCACATCGGCGTACCGGTGGAGCGCGTGTGGGAGGAGATCACGAAGACGGGGCGCGTCCAGCGCGCCCTGTACAACACCGTGCTGGAGACGGACCTCGTGCCCGGGACGCGGCTGCGCTACTACAGCCCCGACCACGAGCGTGTCTTCATCGTGGGCGAGGTCGTCGACGTCGATCCGCCCCGGAGGTTCTCCCACACCTATCTCTTCACCATGTGGAAGTCGGGCGGCCCCACCCTGGTCACCTGGGAGCTGGAGCCCGAGGGCGAGGGCTGTCGGGTGACGGTGACCCACTCGGGGTGGACCGAGGCGCACGAGGCTCCCGAGAAGGTGGCGGCCGGCTGGAGGGAGATCCTGGGGCTCCTGAAGCGCGACCTGGAGACCGGCACGCTGCCGCTCAAGACCCGCCTGGCGTACCGGATGATGGGCTGGTTCTCGTTCGCGCTGCCGAAGACCACGAAGACGGAGCACGTGGACCGGCAGGGCCTCTGACTACGACTCCCGCACCCACCTCCACAGCTCCGGCAGGGTGGGGCGCTTTCCGGTCATGAGGATCCCCACCCGGTAGATGCGGCCGCCGACCCATGCCACGGCGGGCACGGTGGCCGCCATCAGCGCCAGGGACAGGGCGACCTGCCAGGCGGGGGCGGCGCCCGCGGCCGCCCGGGCGAACATGAGCACGGGGCTGAAGAAGGGCACCAGGGAAAGACCCACGGCCAGGGGCGAGTTGGGACTCTCGATGACGCCCACCACCGCGATGATGGGCACCACGAGGAGCAGCATGAGGGGGAGCTGGGCCTGCTGCGCCTCCTCGTCGGAGTTGCACATGGCGCCGACCGCCGCGTACAGCGCCGAATAGATGAAGTAGCCGCCCAGGAAGAACACCAGGAACAGGCCCAGGTAGCCCGGCCCGGGAAGCCCCTCCCGGAGCTCGTTGAGCCGGCCGAGCTCGGGCCGCGCCGCCAGGAGCGCCGGCAGGGCCACCGAGGCCAGCAGCGCGCTCCCGGCCACCCAGACGGCGAGCTGCGTCAGGCCCACCGCCCCCACCCCCAGGATCTTGCCCAGCAGGAGCTGCCAGGGACGCAGCGACGCCAGGACCACCTCGACGATGCGGCTCGTCTTCTCCTCCAGCACCGAGCGCATCACGGCCACGGCGTAGATGAGCACCACCATGTAGAGAACGAAGGAGCCCACGTACGCCGCCACGAACGCGGGGGTCTCCATGCCTGCCGCCGGGGCGCCCTCCAACGCCTCCACCTCCAGGTCGCCGCCCCGCAGCAGGCGCTGGGCGTCGGGGCCCATGCCCAGGCGCCGCTCCAGCACCGTGGCGGCCACGGCTTGGCGCACCATGAGACGCTGCACCATCGACGGCGCCTGGTTGCCGACCCAGCGGGAGGCGCCGTCCGTCAGCGTCTCGGGATCCACGACCAGATAGGCCTCGATCTCGCCGGCCCGCACCCGCTCGTCCAGGACCGCCTCCTCCTCGTCGAGGCCCGCCGGCTCCACCACCAGCCCGGCCTCGGAGAGCCGCTCGGCCAGCGCTTCCGCCAGCATGCCCGAGCGGTCCAGGATCACGAGCCGGGTGCCGGCGTCGTCGCCCTGGGAGGCGAACCAGAGGGGAGCGACGAGGGCGGCCAGCACGAGCAGGGGGACGCCGAGGGTGGCGAAGACGAACCACCGGGAGCGCACCCGCTGCAGGTACTCCCGCCGGATCACCGCCCACACGACCCTCACGGCGCCTCGCCGGCGGCCAGGGCGGCCTCCCGCTCCCGGACCTCGGCCTCCTCCGACTCCGGCCGGTGGCCGGCGTGGCGGACGAAGATCTCGTGCAGCCGGGGCTCCACCAGCTCGAAGCGGCGGATCTCCGCCCCCGACGCGACCCCGCGGCGCAGCACGGCCTGGGCGTCGGCGCCGTCGCGCAGCAGAAGGTGCACGCTGCCGTCGGGGGCCGGCTGCCGGGACGACACCTCGGGCCCCTCGATCCAGCCGTCGGGACCCTCGAACTCCACGGCCAGCACGCCGCGGCGCTCCCGGCGCTTGATCTCCCTGAGATCGCCGTCCAGCACCTTGCGCGCGCGGGAGATGAGGCACACGCGCTCGCACAGGCGCTCGGCCTGGTCCATGAGGTGCGTCGAGAACAGTACGGTGGCGCCTGCTGCGTGGAGGTCGCGCACGATCGCTTCCAGCACGTCCTGGTTGATGGGATCCAGCCCGCTGAACGGCTCGTCCAGGATGAGCAGGTCGGGCTCGTGCAGCACCGTGCCGATGAACTGGACCTTCTGCTGCATGCCCTTGGAGAGGTCCTCCACCTTCTGATCGGCCCAGGGCGACAGCTCGAGGCGCTCGAGCCACGCCGACGCCCGCTCCCGGGCGGTGGCGCGCCGAACGCCGCGGATCTCGCCCAGGAAGACCAGCAGCTCCAGCACCTTCATCTTCCGGTAGACGCCCCGCTCCTCGGGCAGGTAGCCCACGCGGCGGCGGCGGGCCTCGTCGGGCTCGTCGCCGAAGAGGCGCACCCGGCCGGCGTCGGGCCGCAGGATGGCCATGATCATGCGCAGCGTCGTGGTCTTCCCCGAGCCGTTCGGACCCAGGAGCCCGTAGATGGAGCCCCGGGGGATCTCCAGGTCCAGGCCGTCCACGGCGGTGTGCCGCCCGAAGCGCTTCGTGACGCCCTCGAGACGCACGGCGTAGGAGGAGGGTTCGGGCATCTCGGGGCTCTGGAGGGGTCTCGGCGGAGAGGAGCGGCTCGCGTCGGGGGTGTGGAAGGGTAGGTCCCCCGGAGGGCTCAGGGGAGGGGCCGGCGCCTCCGACGGCTCCGGAAAGGGGCGCGATCCGTTGCCGCCGGGTCCGATATCCATAGATTCAGCACGCTGGAGACCACCCGGACCCCCAAGGAGGTTGGATGGCCATTTACCGGACGCTCTACTACGGCGACGTCACGGTCGGCGTGGGCGGACGGATCACGATCCCCCAGGACATGCGCGACGACCTGGGTATCGACGAGGGCGACGCCCTCACGGTCCGCGTCGAGGAGAACCCGAAGGGTACCCGCCAGATGGTCATCTGGCGCGCCGAGCAGCAGCCGGAAGAGTAAGCTCCGGAGGGGCATCCAGCGGATCCGGGAGCGAGATCATTCCTCCAGGTCCGTCCAGCGCACCAGCGCATCCAGGGGCCCCCGTCCGTCGTGATGCCACCACGGCGGGGGCCACGGCGACGCCTCCAGGGGGGCCACCCGCACCGCCCCCGCGCGCGCCAGCGACGCCGCCACCGCTTCGATCCTGTCACCGAGCCCGGCCACCCCGACGGTCTGGAGCCACGGCCGCAGCGGCGCCAGCAGCCCCGCCACGCCGCCGGCGTCGGTCACCGGCTTGACGCGCACCGTGCGGTTGAGGCAGGACGGCTCGAACCCCGGCTCGGGATCCAGCACCACCGTCCAGGGCGCGGCGCCTCCGCTCCACACGCGAACGCCCTGCCCCGCCGCGGCGCGCAGCTCGGCCGTGCCCCGGATCTGGTGCAGCGCCGCGGCCTCGCGCGCGTCCGCCGGTCCGGGCGGGAGCGTCTCGTGGAGGCGCTCCAGCTCGCCGGCCACGGCGGCCGCGAACGCCTCGGGAGTGGCGGCGCCGCCCTCCTCCACCCACACCACGTGGGGCGAGACGCAGCCGCGCTGGTCGAAGACCGCCACCGCGCGGGCGGCGTCCGCGGCGGCGGCCTCCATGCGTCCGGGCGCCAGCGCCTCCCTCCCCACCACGGCCACGCTGACCCTGTGGTGGTACGCCACGAGCCCCACGTGCGCCGGGAGCCGCCCGCGCAGGTCGGCCAGGGTCTCGTCGCCGCCGTAGGCCACCACCAGGTCGGCGGCGGACAGGGCGGCCGCCTCGGCGTCGGGCGACTCGCCGCCGGGCCAGTAGAGCACGGCCAGGGCCGCGGCCAGCGGCGGCGCCTCCTCGGCCAGCGCCCGCGCCAGCAGCACCGGCAGCACCACGTCGCCCCGGCCGGGCTTGAGGATCGCGGCCGAGCCCACCAGCAGGGCCCGCAGGGCCGACGTCGCCGACACGCCGGGCACGGTGCCGGCGCCCACGTGCAGCGTGAGGGGGTGACCCGTGGCCCGCACCCGGCGCCCGCCCCGCCCCTCCACCCACGCGTCCAGCGGGGAGGGCTCGCCCAGGTCCGCGGCCAGCAGCTCCCGCAGCCGCTCCGGCGTCCAGTCCCGGGCCATCCCCTCGATGACCTCCCGCGCCATGGCCGGCGAGACGCCGGCGGTGGCGGGGAGGCGCGCCTCCGCTTCCCTGCGCAGGGGGTCGCCGGCGTCCAGGAAGCGGCGGCCCGCCCGGCCCAGCCCGTCGGCGCGCTGGACGGAGGACAGCGCCAGGAGCCCCTCGCGGGCGTCGCGGAGCGCCCGGGCCAGGGCCTCCACGGAGGAGGCGTCCAGGACGGGGCGGCGCAGGGGTCCGTCCTCGACGAGGGGGAGGCGCGGCGATCCCGGCGGCAGCGCGCAGGCGTCGAAGGGTGCGTGGGCGTCGGAGCGCCGCCCCTCGGGCCCGCCACCGCCCTCACGCCGCGGGCCGCGGACCGGCCCACCGGGCCCCGCGCGTCTGCTCACGGGGCGCCCGAGAGCAGCTCGTCCATCGCCCGCGAGCAGCCCCGGGGCTCGGCGCCCTCGACCCGGCCCAGCACCCGGAAGCCGTCACCCACGCGCACGCCCCGGTCCTCCGTGAGCACCGCGCACACGGAGCCGAGGTTGGCCAGGTCCACGTGCTGGAGCAGGCCCGCCTCTCCATCGGCCACCGGCTCCAGCGTCACCGGGTCCAGGACGCGCGTGCGCACCCAGGGCGGCGGCACGTGGCGCCGCGCGGATGGGTCCCCGCCGCGACCCTCCCGCATCACCGGCTCGTAGAACTGGGAGAGGAGCTCGGTCATCCCGTACTCGTTGACGATGCGGCGGGCAGGCACCCCCAGCCGCTCCACGAGCCCCCGGTAGAGGTCCTCCCGGGGCATCGCGCGGGAGCGGCCCTTGAAGCCCCCCGTCTCCATGACGCGCGAGCCGTCGGGCAGGCGGAAGCGCCGCCCCTCCCCAGCCATGGCGTCGAGCCAGTGGACGAACGCGAACGCGGTGCCCGCCACCAGCACGGGCCGGCCGTCGGCCTCGGCCGCCCCGAGCGCTTCGGAGAGCGCGGCCTGGCGGATCCGTCCACCCGCCTCCACGAACCAGCCGCCCCCCTCGGGCGCGCACAGCGCGTCGGCCACGAAGCCCATCATGGCCGAGAGGGAGGAGTCGGGGGCCTCGGAGGGCCGCGGGATCAGGCTCACCAGCGGGAGGCGCGCCCCGTCGGGCAGGACGTGGTCGCGGAAGTTGGGGAGCGCGGAGGCCCGGTAGAGGGACAGCCGCGGCACGGGGTGCTCGCCACGGCGCTCGCCTCCCCGGGTGGTGCCGCTGGTGCGGAAGACCGCCTCCACCGCGGCCGGCTCGCCGGAGAGCAGCGAGAGGTGCTTGAACGCCGTGGCCGGCACGGCGGGAAGATCGGTCCAGCGCGCCACCGTCCCCGGCATGGCGCCCCTCCCCTCGGCGAAGCCCCGGTAGGCCCGGTTGTGCTCGAACTGCCAGCCGAAGGCGCGGGCGACCAGGGCGTCGAAGGCGTCGTCGTCCAGGGGCGCGTCCACGCCCCGGGCGAAGAGGGCCTCCAGCTCGGAGGCCAGAGTCCCGAAGGCGGCGTCGTCCATCCCCGCGCGCGTCGTGTCCATGCCGCCTCAGGCGGCCCCGCGCCCTCGCACCGGGCGACCCGCCAGCGCGCCCGTCTGCTCGCCGTCCCGGATGGTGACGCGGCCGTTCACGACCACGTGGGGGATGCCCACGGGGTAGCGGTGGGGGTCGGTGAACGTGGCGCCGTCGGCCACCGTGTCCGGGTCGAAGACCACCAGGTCGGCGAAGGCCCCGGGCCTCACCACGCCCCGGTCCTCCAGGAGGAGCTTGGCCGCCGGCATGCCGCTCATCTTGTGGACCGCCAGCTCCAGGGGCATGACGCCGCGCTCGCGCACGTAGTGACCCAGCACGCGGGGGAAGGTGCCGTAGGCCCGGGGGTGGGGGGAGCTCCCCGACAGCGGCCCGTACGGCGCGAAGGCGCCCCCGTCCGAGCAGATCATGCCCAGCGGGTGTGCCAGGATCGCCGCGGTGTTCTCCTCGCCCATGCCGTAGCCGATCATGCCCACCGAGTTGTCGTTGGCCACGATGAGCGAGACCGCCAGCTCGTAGGGGTCCTCCCCCCGCTCGGCGGCCAGCTCGCCCAGCTTGCGACCCACCGCCCACGCCGTATCGTCGGACGCCACCGACGTGACCTGCACCGCGTCCCACGATCCGAGCTGGTCGACCTTGGCCCGGGCGTAGGCCTCCAGCGCCGGGCGCTCGGCCGGATCCTGCAGGCGGCGCACGAACGCCTCCGAGCCGCCGGCCCGGGCCGAGGGCGGGAAGAGGTTGGACAGGCCCGTGCTGTAGGCCACGTACGGGTATCGGTCGTAGTGGACGTCCAGCCCCGAGCCGCGCGCCTCCTCCAGCAGCTCCAGGATGGGCGCGCGCTTCCAGTAGTTGCGCTCCCCCTGGCACTTGAGATGGGAGATCTGCACGGGCACGCCCGCCATGCGGCCCACGTGCAGGGCCTCCTCCACCGCGGCCAGGAGGCGGTCGTCCTCGTTGCGCATGTGGGACGCGTACGGGTAGCCCGTGCCGCGCAGGACGGAGGCGAGGGCCACCAGCTCGTCGGTGCCGGCGAACGAGCCGGGCGTGTACTCGAGCCCCGACGAGAGCCCCACGGCGCCGCCGGCCAGCGCGTCGCGCACCAGACCCTGCATCCGCTCCAGCTCGGCGTCGGTGGCCGGGCGGTCGTCGTCGCCCACCACCGTGCCGCGCACCGTGCCGTGGCCCACCATGGTCGCCACGTTCACGGCCGCCGGCGTTCGCTCCAGGCGGTCCAGGAAGCCGCCGGGCGTGCGGAAGCCCAGCTCCACCCCGTAGCGCTCCCGGTACGACGCGTCCCTCTCGCGCGCCTCGGCCTCGCTCCATGGACCCACCGAGCTGCCGTCCTGCCCCACCACCTCCAGCGTGACGCCCTGGCGGACGCGGCTCTCGGCCCGGGGCTCCACCAGGAGGGAGAGCTCGGCGTGGGAGTGGATGTCCACGAAGCCCGGCGCCAGCGCGAGGCCGCGCAGGTCCAGC
>JAHWKH010000102.1 GCA_019347995.1 Gemmatimonadota bacterium
CGGGCGCAAGGCTTTCGGTGAGATCCCGTTTTTTGGCGGCGTGCGGCGTAAGTTGTTGTGTGGCAACGAGTTAACGATATGACCGCAAGTCGGGATTCAGGTGTTCCTGTTGCAGTGTGAGACGGGGATTTTTTGGAATTTACAGGAGCGGAAGCCAGCCGCGGCGCGGACTTTCGGGAGGAAGGACGGACGAAACGCGGGCCGGGCGGGGGATGGGATTTTTACAAAAAACGTACTGTGAACAACGTCCGTCCTGAGGGGCGCTTCGTCAGGGGAGGACCGAGCGCAGGAACGCGCCGAGCGTGGGCTCGTCGAAGGACCGGAAGCGCTCCCGGAGGTCGGCCGGCGTCTCGCCGCGGAAGATCTCGCCGGTGCGGTGGATCCGGCCGCCGTCCCCGGCGTGGAAGGTGATGGCACCGCGCCATCCTTCGCCGGCGCGAAACAAGTCCAGCCCCGCGTACCAGCGTCGCCCCGCGTGCTCGAGCGTTCGCAGCTCCACCGTCACCGGCGCCGATCGCGTGGGCGCGGCGGGAGGCTCCCCCAGGTCCTCGAGGTACGCGTCGCGGTGCCTCCGGTAGTCCTCCAGCCAGACCTCGAAGGGAGGGAGCGGCAGCAGCGACTCGAGCCGCTCGACCACTCCGTGAGAACGGAGAGGGGGTCGTCGACGGAGGTCTCGCCCGAGGCCTCCCGTGCCGCCCGGTACACCTCACGGACGGCCTCCCGCGGGAGGAGCCCCGGAAGCGCGGAGATCTGTGCGCGCCGGTAGGCATGGTAGCGCGCCCGCAGCTCGTCGACGGACTCCTCCACCACGGAGCCGGTCCAGGGGGAGGAGGACGCCGCCGGCGCCGTCACGCCAAGGACCTGTCCCGTGTCCTCCATCAGTGCACCGATCCGCTGCGGTGGACGTCGCGGCGCCGGACCGTGAGATACCGGGTGCGGTCGCCGGACATGCGCAGGCGGGCCAGTGTCTCGCGCCGGCCGAAGGTCTCCACCACCCGCTCCACGGCGCCGAATCGATCGGGCTCGAAGCGCGCGAACAGGTGGACCAGCCCCGAGCGCACGCCGTCCAGGAACACCAGCCCCTCCTCGAGCGTGAGGGGGAGCGGAAAGCGGACCTGGTAGCCCGCGGGTCCGTTTCCGGCAGGAAGGAGCCTGCGCAGGTCGCCACCGGGGAAGCCCGCCAGCAGCGCCTCCTCCAGCTCCGCGTCGGGCGCCGCCGTGGCCGTCCGGAAGACGAGGGCGCTGCCGTCGTAGTCCAGGTGCGCCCTCGTGACACGCCCGGGACCCATGACGACGCGCACCGACGTCCCGTCGTGGAGGTCCAGGTCGCGGCAGACGTCGCGGAAGCCGATCCGCAGGATCGTCGGCCGGGTGAGGGGCCCGAAGCCGACGCGCTCCAGCACCCGCAGCGCCGTGGAGAAGCAGAAGCTCCGGAGAGGCGCGGCCTCTCCCGAGGTGGCGGCCCGCCGCACCAGCTCGTTGACGTGATCCACGGTGGGCTCGTAGGCCCAGTCCAGGACCACCAGCTCGCCGCTGAGATCCAGCACCTTCACGTCGGCGCTGCCCAGGTCCACCGCCTCGGCGGAGGAGGCGTAGCGGCCCTCCAGCACGAGGGCCAGCCCGATGTCCTGGATGCGCCCCCCCGCCAGGTCCACCTCGTGGATGTCCCGGTACTGGACCACCGCCCGCGTGAGCGGGAGCTCGCAGACGCCGGGGACGTCGGCCATGGCTTCCGGCCGGCGTTCGGTATCCAGGGGCGTGACCTGCATGAGACGACCCTCCGCGCATGGAATTGTGCGGCACGGGGGACGTCCGCGGATCAAGGGCACACCTCTCCCATTGACACTCGCGCGCAGGTCCGCTTAGCTTCGCCTCAGCCACGAGGAAGCCGCGGGCCGCCAGCCCGTGCCTCGCACGAGGGTCTCCGGTGCCAGCCGGGGACCCTCGTCTCATTTCCGGGACCTTCCCGGTTTTTTCCGAAAACAAACCCGGCTCGCGCCGGGCGTGTGCGGCCGGCGACGCGGTGCCAGCCGCGTCCTTCCGGCCGATGGGGGAGCCGTCTCGACCCCCGTCCGGCTAGGATAACGATCTGTTTACCGACGCCGCAAGAAACACGTCGCGGCGCGCTTGATCGACCCCCTCTCCACCGGCATCTTTCGTACCGTGCAGGCCCCGACCCCTGCCGATCGTCCGGGGAGCGCCCCGGCCGGACCCCCGACCGAGCCCGGATCCTATGCACGCCAGCGAGCCCCGGAAGCGCTCGGTCGCCTTCCTGGAGCACGAGGAGCGCACGTGGTCGTGCTTTCTCGTCACGTTCGAGGGCGAAGACGGGCGCTGGCACGGCTATTTCGCCTTCCGGCCGCAGGACGGGGAGATGGAGGAGGAGGAGGTGCGCACGGCCGACATCTTCATCGAAGGGTCGGAGGCGGACATCGACCACAAGGCCCGGGGACTCGGGCGGCCTCTCCTGTCGGGTCTCCTGGCGTCGGCCCTGCACACGCAGCAGCGCAACGGCGGGACCACGCCTCGGCTCCGACGCACCTTCAGGAGCCTCCTCCGGGAGAACTCGCGCCGTCTGGCGGGTGAATGGGAGCGGCGCGACGAGGGACCCGAGGTGGACGTGGACGAGCTGCGTTCCCTCTACGCCTCGTATCGGCTGGACCAGGTGGCGCACCTCATCGCCCTGCTGCGCCCCGAGGACTTCCAGCAGACGGTCGATCGGATCCTGGACGGCCGCCCGGTGGACTTCGGAGGGAAGGACCGCCTGCAGTTCGCGATGACCGTGGTGGAGCACCTGGAGAGGCTGCTGCCCCTGCCGACCTTCGAGGTGTGGGCCGAAGACTTCCTGGCCCACCGGGAGACCTACCGCCTGTACGCCCACACCCTGCACCGGGAAGGGCGTTTGCCCTGAATGGCGTCGCCTCTGCCGAGTGGCCTCTCGCCCCTTGATAAAGGGCAGGGGGTTTCCCTACCTTTCAAAGCTAGTGGTCAAATCCAGCATCGAGGAGCGTGATCGTCCGTGGAAGTGATCGTCCAGGACAACGAGAGTCTTGAGCGGGCCCTGCGCCGCTTCAAGCGGAAGGTCCAGCGTTCGGGGCTCTATTCCGAGCTCCGCAAGCGCCGCTTCTACGAGAAGCCCAGCGCCCAGCGGAAGCGGAAGCGTGAAGCCGCCATCCGGCGCGAGCGCCGCCGGCAGCGTCGCAAGCGCTAGCGCCAGGAGCCCCGACAAGCGCCAGGTACCCGAAGCATCCGCCCGCTGCCATGCGCACGGGCGGCTCCTGTAGCATCCGGGCCTGCGCGCCCGACGACCCGAACGGCCCGCCCCCCACGACGGGGGCGGGCCGTTCGGCTTCCGGGACGGCGGAGGAAGGTGGGACGGGCTACGCCACCTGCCGCAGGAAGAGGTCGTCCAGCTCGCTCCACGCGTCCAGGCTCTGCCGATCGAGGTAGCGCCGCGCGAAGTCGGTGACGACGTGGTTCCACCCCCGGCCATCCCGGAGCTCCGTCGGAGTGAGGCCGGTAACGCTCTGCACGGTGCGGCACAGGTTCCCGCCGCTGGCGAAGCCCAGCCGGTGGGCGGCTTCCAGCGTCGTGGTGCCCGGGCGGGAGAGGACGTGGGCGGCCGCCATGACCCGGAACCAGCGCAGGTAGACGTAGGGCGACGCCAGGTTCCTGCGCCGGAAGCGCGCCTTCAGGGCACCCCGGCTCAGGTCCGCCACCTCGGCCATCCGGTGGAGGTCGCCGTAGCGCGCCGGCGACTCCATGACGCGCCGGGCGAACCCGCGCAGAGGCTCGGGCAGCCAGGCTCCCGAGGCCCGCTGAAGGTCGCGGAGCGCCCGGTCCACCCACACCGGGTCGCGGGGTATCGTGGAGAGGAGACCGCGCACGCGGGCGGCCGTGTGCTCCACCCGGGGCGGCGGAACGGGCCTGGCGCGCCGGTCGGCCTCCCAGCGCCGCACCATGTCCGCCTCGATGACCGCCACGGGCAGCCGCGCCCCGATGCGCGGCATCATCCGCTCCAGCGGATGTCCGTCGGCGGGGGCGTGTACCACCAACCGCGGGAAGCCGTGCTCCAGCGCCTCCACGCAGGAGGCGTCGTCGAAGAAGACGTCCTCTTCGGGGTGAGCCACCCGCAGGACGGCGGCACGAAGGACCGGGTCGGTGAGAAGCGCGACGATCATGGTAGCTGTCAACATGCTATGGGGCCTCCCGCCGCGTCCAGCCCGGCGAGAGGCCCCGGGAACCGGGAAGATGCCGCGCCGGTCCTACAGCGGGAGCGGCACCGGACGCTCGCCGGACCAGTCATAGAAGCCCTTGCCGCTCTTCCGGCCGAAGCGGCCCAGTGCCACGATCCGCTTGAGGAGCGGGGGCGGCGCGTACCGCTCCTCGCGGTACTCCTCGAACATGATCTCGGCGATGCGGTGCAGCGTGTCGATTCCCACGAAATCACACAGCGTGAAGGGCCCCATGGGATATCCGCACCCGAGCACCATGGCCTTGTCGATGTCTTCGATGGACGCCACGCCGCGCTCGAGTTGCCGGATGGCGTCGAGCATGTAGGGCACGAGGAGCAGGTTCACGACGAAGCCCGAGTTGTCCCGTGCCGCGATGGGCTCCTTCCCCAGGCCACGGCCGAACTCGAAGGCGGCGTCGAACGCCTCGTCGGACGTGGCGATGGTGCGCACCACCTCCACCAGCTTCATGACCGGCACCGGGTTGAAGAAGTGGAGCCCCACGAAGCGATCGGGCCGCGTGTCGGCCGACATGTCCGTGATGGGGAGCGAGCTGGTGTTGGACGCGAAGATCGCGTGCTCACCGCACCGCTCGTGCAGCCCGGCGAACAGCTCCTTCTTCGCGTCCATGCTCTCCACGATGGCCTCCATCACCAGATCGCGATCGGCCAGGTCGTCGAGGGACGTGGTGAAGGTCATGCGGCCCAGGGCGGCGTCGCGGTCGGCCGCTTCGAGCTTGCCCTTGTCCACGGCCTTCCCGAGGGACCTCTCGATCCGGTCCCGGCCCGCCCGCAGCGCGTCATCATCGATCTCGCGCACGACCACGTCGTAGCCCGCCTTGGCGGCGACCTCCGCGATGCCGCTTCCCATGAGCCCGCAGCCCACGACCCCGACCTTCTCGATCTTCAAGATGCTCCTCCCTTCGTATCCGTTTCGTTTCAGCGATCACCCGGGACGAACGCGTCGCCGTCCCCTGTGTCGTCATCCAGGAGCCGCCTCGCGCCGTGGAAATGGCGCTGCACCCAGCGCCGCCACGAGGGCGGCGGCGGCTCCAGCGACTCGCCCAGCTCGAGCCGGTCGAGGACGCCCTCCATCTCGGCCCGGACCTGCACCAGCTTGTTCCGGTGGCTCCGGGCCACCATCCCCGTGACTCCGGCGCCGGCGATCCCGGCGACGACCACGCCCGCGACGACCGCCAGGGCCACGGGTGCAATCGTCGCCACCGCCACGCCCACCCCGATGCCTCCACCGATCCCCGCGGCGCCCCCACCCGCGAGCGCTCCCGCCACCTGGTCTCCGCGGGTGCCCGGGTCTACCTCCAGCTCGACCAGGCTGCGCCCTTCCTCCACGGGCTCCAGCCGCACCTCCACCGAGCGGGCCGACGCCACGTAGTAGCGCTTGGACGTGGCGCTGGCGGCGCGGGCCACCTGGCTCGCCCAGTCCACCGCCGGCCGGTACTGGAGCATCCGGGGCGAGCGCCTCACCGGCTGGAGGAGCTGGCCGGCCACCAGGAACTCGTCCAGGGTGCGGGCCAGCTCGACGGGCGTGCCGGGCACCACTCGAGCGGCTCGCAGCGTGGATGGGCCGAAGAGACGATCCATCGGGGTCGTGGGCGCCGGCAGGAGCGAGCCGCTGCGCACGTCGGCCAGGGCGCGCCGCACGTGCTGCTCGGGCAGCCCCACCTCGCGGGCGATGCGGTAGACCTCGGCCTCCGAGAGGGCTCCCTCCGATGTCTCGGTCTCCCGGGCCGCCAGCTCGCTGGCGCGCCGGATCACCGCGTCGAACTCCTGGCGCGTGAGCCCCCTGCCCGGCTCGCCGCTCATCGGGCCGGTGTCCTCAGCGCGGAGGCCCTCCGCGCCTCACAGCGCCTCGACCACGACGGCGCCCCCCTGGCCACCGCCGATGCAGGCGGTCCCCAGGGCGTAGCGGCCGCCGCGGCGCCGCAGCTCGTGGAGGAGATGGATCGTGATGCGGGCGCCCGTCGCGGCCAGCGGGTGCGTCAGGGCCACCGCCCCCCCGTTCACGTTGGTCTTCTCCGGGTCCAGGCCCAGCTCCTTGCTCACGGCGGCGAACTGGGGCGAGAAGGCTTCGTTCACCTCCACCAGGTCCATCTGGTCGAAGGTGAGCCCCGCCCGCTCCAGCGCCTTGCGGGACGCAGGGACGGGCCCGATGCCCATGATGGACGGATCGACGCCCGCGAAGCCCCAGGACACGAGGCGGCCGATGGGCTTCAGCCCGATCTTGTCGGCCCACTCGGCATCGGCGACGACGCAGGCCGCGGCGCCGTCGCCGATGCCGCTGGCGTTCCCCGCGGTGACGAGGCCGTCCTTCTTGAAGTAGGGCCGGAGCTTGCCCAGGGCTTCCAGCGTGGTCTCGGGCCGCATGTGCTCGTCGGCCCTGTACTCGGTCTCGCCCTTGCGGGTCTCGAGCGTGACCGGCACGACCTCGGCGTCGAAATGCCCCGCGTCCCAGCCTCGCTTGGCCCGCTGCTGGGACTCGTACGCGAGGCGGTCGGCGTCCTCGCGGCCGATGTCGTACTGCTCGGCCAGCTTCTCGGCGGTCTGGGCCATGGTGAGCCCGCAGTTCGAGTCGAGCAGCGCCTGCCAGAGCATGTCCTCGAAGAACTGCCCCGCTTCGCCCAACCGCAGCTGCCCCCAGCGGGCGCCGCGCACCACGTGGGGAGCCTGGCTCATGGACTCCGTCCCTCCGCACAGCGTCACGTCCGCCTCGCCCAGGAGGATCTCCTTGGCGCCCTGGACGATGGCCTCGAACCCCGAGCCGCACAGCCTGTTCACGGTCAGGGCGCCGGCCTCCTGGGGGACCCCGGCGCGGAGCGCCACGTGCCGCGCCAGGTAGATGGCGTCGGCCGAGGTCTGCAGGGCGTTGCCGAAGAACGTCTGCTCGATCCGCGCCGCCTCGACGCCGGCGGCGAATTTGGGCGGGAAGCCGGCGCGCTTCATCAACGGGATGGTGATCACGCCGGTGGTCACGGTGTTGGCGATCGCCGAGCCCGAGATCGAGCCCATGCCGGCGGAGGCCAGCACCGCCGCCTTGGCCGGGCCGCCGGGCTTGCGCCCGGTCGCCGCGTAAGCGAGCTCGATGAAGAAGCGCCCGGCGCCGGTCGCCTCGAGAAAGGCGCCGAACAGCACGAACATGAAAATGTAGGTGGCGGCGACGCCGAGCGGCAGGCGGAGGCCAAGAGCCTCATCTCGCAGGCCCGGACGTACGCCGCGGCGCAGGGCGTCCCCGTCGAGCACGCCGGTGACTTCAACAGCCACGAGGGCCGCAACCACGCCTTCGACGGGCCGGGGCGGGAGTTCCGGGCCGCCAAGTACACCGACGGGCTGCAGGTCGCCCAGTACAAGCCGAACGCCCGGTACAACAGCGCGAACCAGTACCTGCGGACGCCGCCGGCCACCGGGCACAGCATCGACCACGTGTACGCCCAGCCCGGGGTCG
>JAHWKH010000103.1 GCA_019347995.1 Gemmatimonadota bacterium
GTCCGCGCCCGGCTCCCATGGCGGAGCGCACCGCCAGCTCCTGCTCGCGCCGCGTCATCCGGGCCAGCGCCAGGTTCGCCACGTTGGCGCACGCGATGAGGAGGACGAAGCCCGCCGTGCCCAGGAGGACCAGCAGCGTCGGCCGGGCGCCGTGCACCAGCTCGTCCTTCAGGCGGCTTGTGGTCACCCGGTGCCCCCGCTCCGCCGGATAGTCGGTGGGCCAGGTCTGGCGCAGCCGGCCCGCCGCGGCGGCGACGTCCGCGGCCGCGGTCTCGACCTCCACGCCGTCTGCCATGCGCCCGAAGACCGCCATCATGCGAGCGTTGCGGGTCTCGCGGAACCCGTCGCTGGAGCGGATGGGGCACGCCGACGTGGGCATGTACACGTCGTTGTCGGCGGGGAACTGGGGCACCGGCGGCAGCACGCCGATGACCGTGTGCGTCTTGCCGTTCATCTCGAACGTGCGCCCCACCACCGACGGATCGCCGCCGAAGCGGCGCAGCCAGTAGCCGTGGCTCAGCACGAGAACCGCCTCCGCCCCCAGATCGTCGTCGGCCTCGCTGAAGTCGCGCCCCAGGATGGGCGCCGTGCCCAGGGCCCGGAAGAAGTTGTGCGAGACGACGCCGGTGGCCACCTCCTCGGGATCGCCCTCGCCCAGGAGCGTGAACGTCATGCCGTGGTACTCCACCATCTCCTCGAACGCGTGCGTGCCCTCGCGCAGGTCCTGGATGTCCAGCACCGAGAAGGCGATGTCGCCGGCGTCCACGGACTGGCGCAGGTACACCAGCTCCTCGCCGTCCTCGTAGGGAAGCGGGTCGAGGAGCACGCCGCTCACGACGCTGAAGATCGCCGTGTTGGCGCCGATGCCGAGACCCAGCGTCATCAGCACCACGAGGGTGTAGCCGGGGTTGTGGGCCAGGGTGCGCAGGCCGTAGCGGACGTCCTGGATGAGGTCCTCCAGGGCGCGCACGCCCCGCTCGTCGCGGACCTGCTCCTTGGTGCGCTCGAGCCCGCCGAAGCGGCGCAGGGCCTCCCGGCGGGCGTCCTCGGGCTCCGCGCCCTGACGCAGCAGCTTGGCCGCCTCCTGCTCCACGTGGAAGGCGAGCTCGTCGTCCAGCTCCCGCTCCACGCGCTCCTTGCGCAGGAGCGTCGCCAGCGCCTCCGCCGTCCGCTTCCACCACCCCATGCCGCCTCCTCTGCGCGTGGACCGCACCGCCGGGCACCGATGCGCGCCGGCTTCCCGCTCAGGACGCCGTCTGCAGGATCCTGTTGACGGCGTCGGAGGAGCGCGCCCAGGTGCGCGTCTCCTCGGCGAGCTGGCGCTGGCCCGCCGCCGTGAGCTCGTAATAGCGTGCCCGGCGGTTGTTCTCCGTGATCCGCCACTCCGAGGCCACCAGACCCTTCCGCTTCAGGCGCTGGAGCGCCGGATAGAGGGAGCCCTGGTGCACCTGGAACACCTCCCTGGAGATCTGCTGTATGCGCTCGCCGATGCCCCAGCCGTGCATGGGCTCCAGGGACAGCACCTTCAGGATCAGCATCTCCAGGGTACCCTGGAGGAGGTCGGTCCGGCTCACGTCGGCTCCGGCTGGGGTGATCCGGAGAAGGCATCGCGCAGCGGCCCTCTCCTGTAGTCCGTCAACAGTAGGACGTCGACAGTAGAGACGCAATGGAATCCGCGACGGTTGCACGGGGGACCTAGCTCGGCTCCGCGTCCTCGCCCGAGAGACGCCGTTCCGCGATGACGTACTCCCGCACCGGCCGTCCCCCGATCAGGTGCTCCTGGATGATGCGCTCGAGCACGGGCGGATCGCAGCTCCGGTACCACGTTCCGTCCGGGTAGACCACCGCCACCGGCCCCTCCCGGCAGATCCGCAGGCAGTCGGCCTTGCTCCGATACACCCCGCCCCGCAGGTCCAGGCCCAGCTTCTTGAGCCGCTTCTTCAGGTAGCGCCACGCCTCCAGCGAGCGCTCCCGGTCGCAGCACTTCGGTTTGGTCTGGTCGCAGCACAGGAAGACGTGGCGGCGCAGCACCGGCACGCCCAGCGCCTCGATCCGCTCCTGGAGATCCGCCTCGGGGAGTCCGCCGGGACCGCGCTCGGGCTCGTCGCTCACGTCGTCGTCCTCCGGGGGCTCGGTGGTGGTGTCGCCGGAGGATGGTGACGCCCCGCCGTTTCGTCTATACTCCCGCGCCATGCCATCCTCCCGCGCCGCCGCCCGTTCCTCCGCCGCCGCGCTCCGCGCCGCGCTGCTGGCCGTCGTGCTGATGGCCGCGCCGGCGACGTCGGCGGCCCAGGCCAGGCCCCGGGCCATGGACGGCGTGCGCGTGGGCGTCACGCTGGGCGGCACGGGGCTGATGGGGATCTCGGTGGAGTGGGTGGACGACGACCTGCGCGGCGTGGAGGCCACGATCGCGACGTTCGGCTTCAACGACGTCAGCCTCGGCCTGTCGGCCCGCCACTACTTCGGCGGAGCCTACCTGCGCCCGGTGGTGGGGGCGGGGCTGTGGCTGACCCGGGCCTTCTCGGCGGAGGACCCCGGGACCGCGCTCCTGGTCCGCGCGCCCCTGGGAATGGACTGGCGGGCCGCCGGCGAGCAGTTCCTGGGCGTCACCGTATCGGCGAACCGGGTGCTCTGGATGACGCGCGAGGCCGACCTCGAGACGGTGCCCTCGTCGGGGCGCCTGGTGCCCCTCCCCGAGCTGGCGTGGCGCTGGCGGCCCTGAGCCGCGGCGCAGGCCCGGCCGGCGGGGTCCGTCACGGCGGCTCGCCGCCGACGGCGCGCCACGCCGCCCGGGTGATGGATTGGCGGGCGTCGAAGAAGCCCTCCCACGGGTCCGCCTCCAGCCGCTCGAGCCGGCGCGGCAGCGTCTCGACCCCGAACTGGTCGGAGCGCGTGCGCGCCACCTCGTCCCACGTCACCGGCACCGAGACCGGGGCCCCCGGCCGCGCCCGGGTGGAGAACGGCACGATGGCGGTGGCGCCCCGGCCGTTGCGCAGGTAGTCGACGAAGATGCGGCCCTTCCGCTTGGCCTTGGACATGTTGGCGGTGTAGCGCTCCGGGTCGCGCTCCACCATGGCGTCGGCCACCGCCCGAGCGAACGCCTTCACCTCGTCGAAGTCGGAGCGCCGCGTCAGGGGTGCCACCACGTGCAGGCCCTTCCCCCCGGTCGTCCTCACCCAGCTCTCCAGGCCCGCGTCGGACAGTAGCTCGCGCGTCTCCCGCGCCGCGCGCACGATCTCCTTCCAGGGGAGGTCCTCGTCGGGGTCCAGGTCGAAGACGACGTGGTCCGGCCGCTCCACGCGGTCCACGCGCGAGCCCCACCCGTGGATCTCCAGCGTGCCGATCTGGACCAGGGCCACCAGCCCCTCCGCCGAGGTCACGTAGACGTACTCTCCCGTGCCGGACTTCTCCTCGATGTCGATCCGCGAGACCACGTCGGGCACCGCGTCGCCGGGATGCTTCTGGAAGAAGCAGGGCTCCTCCGTCCCCTTCGGACAGCGGACGAGGCTCAGCGGGCGCCCCTCCACGTAGGGGAGCATCCACGCGGACACCTGCTCGTAGTAGCGCGCCAGGGCCACCTTCGTGACCCCCTGGTCGGGCCACAGGACGCGCTGCGGGCTCGACACGCGGACGCCCAGGACCCGTGCGTCGCCCCCCTTCGTCTCCGCCGCCGTCGTCGTCGTGCTCGCCACGGACTCCTCCTGGTCGCTGTCCTCGGGCATCTCCACGGTGACCTCCTCGGGCGGCTTGTCCTCCCGCACGCCCTTGAAGGAGGGATGGCGCAGCTGTCCGTCCCGGGTCCATTCGGTGAACTCCACCTCCACCACGAGCCTGGGCGTGACCCAGTGGACGCCCCGGGCGGCGGCGCCGGTGGGGGTGCCCTCCCCGAAGGGGGAGGTCTTGCGCTCGATCCGCTCGAGGCCGGCGCGGAGGGCCGCCAGGGTGTCGGCGGTGAAGCCCGTCCCCACCTTGCCCGCGTACACGAGCGTGCCGTTGCTGTGGACGCCCAGCAGGAGCGCGCCCAGACCGGTGCGGGCGCCGGAGGGCTCGGTGAACCCGCCCACGACGAACTCCTGGCGGCGCTGGCACTTCACCTTGATCCAGTCCCGGCCCCGGCCCGGCCGGTAGGGCGCGTCGGCGCGCTTCGAGATGATGCCCTCCAGCGCCATCTCGCACGCCTTCTGGAAGAACGCGGGGCCGGTGCCCACCACGTGATCGCTGTAGCGCATGGGCTCGGGGACGTCCTCCAGCAGGGCCCTCAGCGCCTCCTTGCGCTCCGACAGCGGAGTGCCGGTCAGGTCGACGCCGTCCAGGTGGAGCAGGTCGAAGGCGTAGAAGACCAGGCGGTCGCGGCCGGCCGGTGCGGCGCCCAGCGCCTCCTGCAGGGCCTGGAAATCGGTGGTGCCGTCGTCGAGGACCACGACCGCTTCCCCGTCCAGCAGCGCCGCGTCCACCGGCAGGGCGGCCGCCGCCTCCGCCACGCCAGGGAAGCGGTCGGTCCAGTCCTTCCCCCGGCGGGTCAGGAGCGTCACCCGACCCTTCTCCACCCGCACCAGGAGCCGGTAGCCGTCGTACTTGATCTCGTGGAGCCAGTCCTCGCCCGCGGGGGCCTCCTTGTGCAGGGTGGCGAGCTGGGGACGCATGGCCTTCGGAAGGGCGGTCTTCTTCCCCCGGGGCTTCTTCGCGGCGGCCTCCTTCGCGGCGCGCTTCTTCGACGCGGCCTTCGAGCGACCGGCCTTCGACGCGCCCTTTGGGCCTCCCCCCTTCGACCCGCCCTTCTGCGCCCCGCCACCGTCTCCGCGACCCGCCTTCCCTCCCCCGTCCTCCGCGTGGCTGTCCCAGACCCGGTCACGCTCTCCGGCGATCTCCTCCAGGGTGCGGCCCGTGTCGACGCTCTCGGGCCGGGCCTCGGTGACGTCGGGCCCGCCGCCGTCCAGCGCCTCGTCGTCGCGGCTCTTGATGAGGAGCCAGTTCTTGCCGTTCTCGCCGGCGCGCCCGCCCATGCGCACCAGGTTCCATGCGCCGTGGAGCTTCTCGCCCTCGAGGCGGAAGGTGAGGCGGCCCTTGCGGTAGGCCTTCACCGGATCGCCGTCGGGATCCCACGTGCCGCGGTCCCAGAGCAGCACCGTGCCGCCGCCGTACTGGTCCTGCGGGATGACGCCCTCGAAGTCGCCGTAGGAGAGGGGGTGGTCCTCGACGTGGACCGCGAGGCGCTTCTCGGCGGGGTCCAGGCTCGGGCCCTTGGGCACGGCCCAGCTGCGCAGGACGCCCTCCATCTCCAGGCGGAAGTCGTAGTGGAGGCGGGAGGCGTCGTGCTTCTGGATCACGAAGCGCAGCTTCCCGCCGCCCCCCGCCGGCCCGTCACCGGAAGGCTCGGGCGTGCTCCTGAAATCGCGCTTCTTCGTGTATTCCTCGAGGGCCATGGCTCATCGGGGCCGAGCGGACGTCGGGACGGGTTCTCCTCCCTGCAAGCACTGCTCCCGTCACAGCTCCTCGGCCGAGTCCCACTCCTCCTCGTCCCAGAAGCGCCGCTCCTCCTCGGCGATCTCGTTCAGGTCGAGGGGCTCGTCTTCCTGGGAGAGGAAGCGGCCCTCGGCCTCGATGCGCCGGATGGCGTCGTCGTCCAGCCGGGGCGCGGCGTCGGCCGGCGGACCGAGGCGCCGCCGCAGGCGCACGGCCGCGACCACCACGAGGACGGCGAGGCCGCCCCAGACGAGGGTCCAGAGGAGGTTCACGAGCGCTCAGGCCAGGGGGGTCATGCCGACGTACTTGAGGCCGCTGCCGGTGTTGAAGAGCACCACCTCGTCGCCGGCATCGATCATTCCACGCTCCAGGAGGATGGGGACCGCCGCCGCCGTCGCCCCGCCCTCTGGGGCGGCGAAGACACCGGTGTCGGCGCCCATGCGCCGGACCCAGGTGGCCATGGCGTCGTCGTCCACCGCCACCGCCCCGCCGCCGCTCTCCCGCAGCGCGCGCAGGATGAGGAAGTCGCCCACGGCGCCCGGCACCCGCAGCCCGGACGCGTAGGTGCGGGCGCCCTCCCACGTCTGCGCCGCCTCGGCGCCGGACTCCCAGGCCCTCACCATGGGCGCGCATCCCGCGGCCTGCACGGTGAACATCTTCGGCCTCTCCGCGCCGATCCAGCCCAGCGTCTCCATCTCCTCGAACGCCTTCCACATGCCGATGAGCCCGGTCCCGCCCCCGGTGGGATAGACGATGGCCCCGGGAAGCCGGCCGCCGAGCTGCTCGAACAGCTCGTACCCCATGGTCTTCTTCCCCTCGACCCGGTAGGGCTCCTTGAGCGTGGAGAGGTCGAACCAGCCTTTCTCCTCCACGCCCCGGCGCACCTCCCTGCCCGCGTCGCTGATGAGGCCGGGAATGAGGCGCAGGTGGGCGCCCAGCGCCCGGATCTCCTCGACGATGGGCGCCGGCGTGTCGTCGGGCGCCACCACGTGGAGGGGGATGCCCGCCGCGGCGGCATAGGCGGCGGCCGCCCCGCCCGCGTTGCCCGCCGTGGGGATGGCCAGCGCCTCGGCGCCCAGCTCCAGGGCCCGGGACACCGCCAGGCAGAGGCCCCGCGCCTTGAAGCTGGCGGTGGGATTCTGCCCCTCGTCCTTCACCCACAGCCGGTCCACGCCGACCCGCGAAGCCAGGCGCGGAGCGTCGAGGAGGGGCGTCCAGCCCTCGCCGAGCCGCACCTGGCTCGCCCGTTCGCGCACGGGCAGCACCTCCTCGTAGCGCCAGAGGTCGGAGGAGCGCCCCGGCAGCGCGGATGGCTGGAAGCGGTCCCGGAGCGCGTCCAGGTCGTAGCGGGCGAAGAGGGGCTTTCCCGAAGGCGAGAGGCCCTGGAGACGCTCGCTCTCCAGGCGCTCGCCCGTGGCGGTGCACTCGAGGTGGCTGGCTCCGGGAAGGGTGTCGGCGACGGTCGCGGGCATGGCGGCGGAGGTCGGGGTGGATGGCGGTGTGGAAACCCGTGCTAAGGTAACCGCACCGCGGGCACCACGGGCAACCCTGGCCGGCCACGGCGACATCCCAATGGACGGTGGCCGTGGATCTTCGAATTCCCACCCCGGGGGACCGTGAGCGAGGCACATCTCATACGACGGGCCAGCGACGGCGACAGCCGCGCCGTGCGGGCGCTCTACGAGCGGTACGCGCCGCGGGTGTACGCGGTGGTCCGGCGCATCGCCGGCGACGACGAGGTGGCCCAGGACTATGCCCAGGAGGCGTGGATCCGGGCCATTCGCGCGCTGCCCACCTTCCGGGGTGACGCGCGCTTCTCCACGTGGCTCCACCGGATCGCGGTGAACGCGGCCTTGCAGGCCGTGCGCAAGGCGGAGGCGCGCAGGAAGTACGAGGGTCCCATCCCGGATCAGGTCGCGGTGGCGCTGCGATCGGGCGACGCGCTCCTCCAGGAGCGTCTCGAGTGGGCCCTCGACCGGCTGCCCGACGGGATGAAGAGGGTCCTGATCCTGCATGACGTGGAGGGCTACACGCACGAGGAGATCGGGGAGACGCTGGGCGTGCACCCCGGGACTTCGAAGTCGCAGCTCCACCGTGCGCGAGCCAAGCTGCGCGAGGAGCTTCAGGAGTTCGCCGGTGAATGGGCGTCCTGACGTGAGCGACGAGCGCTTCGCCGAATTCCTGCGCCGCGCGGCGGCCGACTACCACC
>JAHWKH010000104.1 GCA_019347995.1 Gemmatimonadota bacterium
GTTCAGATACCGGCGCATCACCGAGTTGTAGTAGAAGATGCGGGCCGCCCCGTACTGCCCCGGGAACACCCCGCCCTGGTACGGCAGGTTGACCCCCGCGGAATCCACCAGGTAGACGATGGGGATGCGGCAGCGCATGGCGATCTCCTGCGCCCGCAGGATCTTCGTGATGGTCTCGGGCCACCACGAGCCGGCCTTCACCGTGGCGTCGTTGGCCACCACCACCAGCTCCCGGCCCTCCACCCGCCCCACCCCGGTGACCACCCCCGCGGCGGGCGCCTGCCCGTCGTAGAGGTCGTGGGCCACCAGGAGACCCACCTCGACGAAGGGGGCGTCGGGGTCCAGCAAGCTCGAGATGCGCTCCCGGGCGGTGAGCTTGCCCTGGTCGTGCTGCTTCTCGATGCGCGCGCCTCCGCCGCCCTGGCGCAAGCGCTCCCTCAGCTCCTTCAGCTCGTCGGAGAGGACCCTGAGGCGGGGGGCCTCCCGGCTCACGCTTCGGCCTTCCGGTGCTCCTCGAACCACGACCGGATGTACGTCACCGCGGTCGAGGTGGGCGTGCCGGGGCCGAAGAGCTGCCCGATTCCCTTCTCGCGCAGCGCCGCGATGTCCTCCTCGGGGATGATGCCGCCGCCCGTCACCAGCACGTGGTCCGCGCCCTCGGCGTCCAGCAGCGCCTTCACGCGCGGGAAGAGCGTCATGTGCGCACCCGACAGGATCGACAGCGCCACCACGTCCACGTCCTCCTGGACGGCGGCGGCCACGATCATCTCCGGCGTCTGGTGGAGGCCGGTGTAGATGACCTCGAAGCCGGCGTCGCGGAACGAGCTGGCGATGACCTTGGCGCCGCGGTCGTGTCCGTCGAGCCCGGGCTTGGCCACCAGGACCCGGATCTTGCGGTCGTCTCGGACCATTCATCCTCGCAGGCAGGGCGGAGTCAAGGCGGCGCCGGCGCCACCGCAAAGCGGGTTATTCTAAGCGGATGCGCTTCCCTCGGGAACCGCGGGCGCCGGTACCCCCGGCCCCTTTCGCGGTGCCCTGGATGCGATCCCGGCGTCGTCACTTGCATGATTATGCTTGAGCATCGTATGATGTTGCGTCACCCATTCCATCCTCTCCACGACGAGCGCGCCCGTGCTCCACTCCCACGCGTCCCGCCAGCGGGTCCCCCGCGACGCCCGCGTACCGTGGCAGCACCTCGACGTCCAGCTCGGCTGCGGCTGTAACCGGCCGTTCCTCGTAGCGCTCTCTATGCGCTCCACTCCGGCCCGGAAGAATCCTCCGGATCCGGATTAGATCGGTCCAGCGGCTCCGCCCACGCACATCGGCGCCCCGGGATCGAAGCGGATCCAGGGGCGCTTTTTCTCGCCCACACGCCCCATTCGAGGAGCACGCATGCCGCCCATGAGCCAACTGAGAGCCGGCCTCGACGACCCTCGCTTCGAGAAGGACGCCTGTGGCGTCGGCTTCGTGGCCCACGTCGGCGGCGACCGGACGCGGCCCCTGCCACTGGCTCTCCAGGCGCTCCGGCGCCTCGAGCACCGTGGAGGCGTCGGGGCCGACGGCGTGACGGGCGACGGGACCGGCATCCTCACGGCCCTGCCGGAGTCGCTGCTGCGGCGGGAGGCGGCGCGGCTCGACCTCCACGTTCCGGCCGGTCCCGGGCTGGTGGTGGGCGTCCTCTTCGCTCCGCGCGACGGGACGACGGTGGCCGAGGCGGCTCTGGGGCGGGCGCTGGAGGCCGAGGGACTCTCGAGGCTGGGGACGCGTCCAGTGCCGGTGGAGCCCGGGATCCTGGGTGAGCACGCCCGCCGCAGCGCCCCCCGCATCCTCCACGTCCTGGCCGCGCCGGGGGGGGCATGGGATCCCGACGAGGTGGAGGCCGCGTGCCACCGGGCTCGCAAGCGCTTCGAGCGGGAGGGGGCGCCGGGCTACGTGGTGTCGCTGTCGGGGCGCACCCTGGTCTACAAGGCGCTGGTGAGGGGCGGGCAGCTCGCGGCCTTCTATCCCGACCTGGTGGACCCGGGGTTCAGAACGTCCTTCGCGGTCTTCCACCAGCGCTACTCCACGAACACGCTGCCGAGCTGGGAGCTGGCGCAGCCGTTCCGCATGTCGGCCCACAACGGCGAGATCAACACGCTGTGGGGGAATCGGACGTGGATGGAGGCGCGCACGCCCGACCTCCCCCGGGAGATGGTGCCGGTGCTCTCCGACGGTGTCTCCGATTCGGCGAACCTGGACGAGGCGATGGAGCTCCTGGTCCGGATGGGGCGTCCGCTACCCGAGACCCTCCCGCTCCTCTTGGTGCCTGCGTGGGAGGAGCGATCCGCGGGTATGGCCCCGGGCATGGTGGGCTTCCTCCGTGCCCACGCCCCGGTGATGGAACCGTGGGACGGGCCCGCCGCCCTGGCGTTCTCCGACGGGCGCTGGGTGGGCGCCTCGCTGGACCGCAACGGGTTCCGCCCGTGCCGATGGCTGGCCACCGACGACGGCCTCGTGGTGGCGGCCTCGGAGGCCGGAGTGGTGGACGTCGATCCCGACACGGTGGCGCGACGGGGGCGGCTCGGACCCGGGCAGGTGCTCCTGGTGGAGATCGCCACCGGACGGGTGCTGGAGGACGGACCCGCCCGGGAGCTGCTGACCGCCGCGCCCCGACCCGCGAGAGACGCGGTGCGGCGTCTGCCCCGGACTCCCCAGGCACCCCGGGCCGACGGTGCCCGGCCACCCCACCAACCCCCCAGGACCACCCCCGGGATCCGTCGCCTGTGGGGGCTCACCCGGGAGGACGTGAGCATCACCGTCGCGGCCCTGGCCACCGAGGAGGCGAAGGATGCGACCTGGTCCATGGGCGACGACACGGCCGTGGCGCCGCTCGCCCGCGTGTCCCGCCCGCTGTACGCCTTCTTCCGCCAGCGCTTCGCCCAGGTCACGAATCCGGCCATGGACTCGATCCGTGAGGCGGGCGTGATGACCCTGCGGTGCGCGGTGGGGCCCCTGCCCTCCCTCCGGCGCGGCGCGGCGCTCCCTCCGCTCCTCGAGCTGGAGTCGCCGGTCCTGGACGGCTTCCAGGCCGACGAGGTGCGGCGTTCCGAGATGCCTCGCGCGGTCGAGGTGTCGTGCGCCATGGCCGCGGAGGACGGCGGGCTCGCCCGCGCCCTGGACCGCATCGAGATCCAGGCCGAGCAGCGCGTGCGCCAGGGCGCGGAGATCCTGGTCCTCTCCGACCGGGTCCTTCCCGAGGGAACGCTCCCCGTGCCCATGGCGCTGGCGGTGGGGGCGGCCCACCGGCGCCTCCTGGATGCGGGGCTGCGGGCCCGGGCCGCCCTCGTGGCCGAAGCCGGGGACTGCTGGAACGTGCACCACCTGGCGGTACTGCTGGGCTTCGGCGCGGCGGCCGTCCACCCGTGGCTCGCCCTGGAGGCGGCGGCGGAGGAGGGTGGCGAGGCGGGCCCCGGACGCACGCTCGCGGCGCTGGAGACGGCGCTGCGCAAGGTCATGGCCAAGATGGGCATCTCCACGGTGGCCAGCTACCGGGGCGCGCGCCTCTTCGACGTCCTGGGGTTGGCCCCGACGGTCGCGGAACGCTGCTTCCGCGGGGCGCCCAACGCCCTGGGCGGCCTGGACATGGCGGCCCTGGAGGCGGCGGTCCTGGCGCGCGGGGGCGAGGCGTGGGACGGCGATCCTCTCCCCGACCACGGCCGCTTCCGCTTCCGCCGCAGGGGCGTCACCGAGCGCCACGCCTGGGACCCGTTCCTGGTGCGCTCCTTCCAGGCCGGCCTGGGCTCGTCGCGGAAGAGCACCGACGGGCCCGACCCGGAGGCGTGGGAAGGATTCGTGCACGACGCGGCGGCGGGGGAGCCGTCGGATCTGCGCGACCTCCTGGACGTCGTGTCGGACCGGCCTCCGCTGGGACCGGACGACGTCGAGCCCCGCGGCGCCGTGGTGCGGCGCTTCGTGTCCGCCGCCATGTCGCTGGGCGCCCTCAGCCCCGAGGCCCACCAGGCGCTCACCCTCGCCATGAACGAGCTCGGAGCCCGCTCCAACACCGGCGAGGGCGGCGAGGACCCGGCGTGGTACCGGACCGCGCCGGGCGAGACGCGGCGGGACGGTCGGGTGAAGCAGCTCGCCTCCGCCCGCTTCGGCGTGACGCCCGAGTACCTGGCCCGCGCCGAGGAGATCGAGATCAAGATCGCCCAGGGCGCCAAGCCCGGTGAGGGTGGACAGCTCCCGGCGCGGAAGGTGACGGCGCTCATCGCCCGGCTGCGGCACGCCCGGCCGGGCATGCCGCTCATCAGCCCGCCTCCGCACCACGACATCTACAGCATCGAGGACCTGGCCCAGCTCATCTTCGACCTGAAGCGGGTGAATCCCTCCGCGCGCATCGGCGTCAAGCTGGTCTCGGAGGCGGGCGTGGGCACGGTGGCCGCCGGCGTGGCCAAGGCCAACGCCGACTACATCGTCGTCTCGGGCCACAACGGTGGCACCGGCGCTTCACCCCTGAGCAGCATCAAGCACGCCGGGAGCCCCTGGGAGACCGGGCTCGCCGAGGCCCAGCAGGTGCTGGTGCGCAGCGGGTTGAGGGGCCGCGTCCGCCTGCGCGTGGACGGAGGCCTGCGCACCGGCCGTGACGTGGTGCTGGCGGCGCTCCTGGGCGCCGAGGAGTTCGGCTTCGGAACCGCGCCTCTCGTGGCGCTCGGGTGCGACATGGCGCGCCAGTGCCACATGGACACCTGTCCCGCGGGCATCGCCACGCAGCGCGAGGATCTGAGAGCCCGCTTCCGGGGCCGCCCGGAGCACGTGGTGCGCTACTTCCTCCACGTGGCCGACCAGGTGCGGACGCTCCTGGCCACCCTCGGATTCCACAGCCTGGAGGAGGTGGTGGGCCGGGTGGAGCTGCTGCGGCAGGTCCGCTGGACGGCGGGCCTGGACCTGGAACCGGTCCTCTCCCCTCCGGCCGACGGGCCGCGGCGCTGCGTCCAGGAGCGCAACGACCCGCCGGCCTTCCGGGCGCTGGACGACCGGCTGGTGGCGCCCGTGGCGGCGGCCCTGGCCCGGGGGGAACGGTTCCGGGACACGCTCCGCATCGGCAACGGCGACCGCGCCGTGGGCGCCCGCGTCGCGGGAGCCCTCGCCCTCCAGCGGGAGCCCACGCCCGGCGGTCGGGCGGAGCTGCGCTTCCAGGGCACGGCCGGGCAGTCCTTCGGGGCGTTCTGCCACCGGGGCATGACCCTGATCCTGGAGGGCGAGGCCAACGACTACGTCGGCAAGGGGATGGGCGGCGGCACGCTGGTGCTGCGGCCCACCGGAGGCAGGACGGCCGCGGAGCCCCACCGGCACGTGATCGCCGGCAACACGCTCCTGTACGGTGCCACCGGCGGCCGGCTCTTCGCCGCCGGCACCGTGGGCGAGCGCTTCGCCGTCCGCAACTCGGGGGCCACCGCCGTGGTGGAGGGCGCGGGCGATCACGCCTGCGAGTACATGACCGGGGGGCGCGTCGTGATCCTCGGCCCGGTGGGCGGCAACGTGGGGGCGGGCATGACGGGCGGCGTCGCGTGGGTCCTCGACGAGGAGGGCCTGCTCCCGGTGCGCGCGAACGGCGACTGGGTCGCGCTGGCCCCCCCGACCGACCGCTCGCTTCGCCACGCGCGCCGGCTCGTGGAGGCGCACGTGCGCCTCACCGGGAGCTGGCGCGGGGGGGACGTGCTGGAACGCTGGGAGCGGCTGGCGCCGGCGTGGGTGGAGGTGCGCTGGACCGGAGGCGTCACGCCCGAGGCCGGCGAGGAGCCGTCGGAGGCGGAGGCCGTGGCGGAGGAGGAGGGCGCACCGCCGGCGTAGCCGCCGTGGTGGACGGCGGCGTCAGGAGGCCTCCGCGCCCCTCCCCCCTTCCAGCCGCTCCAGATACCCGGGCAGGTCCAGCACCGAGGGGATGCGGTCCACCTTCCAGCGCCCCAGGACGCCGAAGGGATCGAGCAGGACCGTACGCAGGCCGGCGGCCCGGGCGCCGAGGACGTCGACGGCGTAGAGGTCGCCCACGTAGAGCACCTCGTCGGCGGGCAGTCCCAGGCGCTCGACGCCCATGCGGAAGATGCGCGGATCGGGCTTGGATACGCCCACCACGTGGGAGTCGAGGACGAACTCCACCAGGGAGGCGAGCCCCCGATCCTCGAGCAGCGCCTCCACGCGCCCGTCGGCATTGGAGACCACCCCGAGCCGGTATCCCGCCTCCCGCACCGCCACCAGCGCCTCCTCCGTCCCTCCCGCCACGTGGCTCCAGAGATGGTCGGTGGCGTGAAGGGCCTTCAGGGCCTCCCCCACCCGGTCGATCGACCCGGGGGGAACCCCGGTCAAGCGGAAGAGGGTGGTGAAGTAGTCGCGCCAGAACTGGTCTTCGTGTCCGGTGGCGCGCTCCCCCGTGGCAAGTGAGAGGGCGAGACGCGCCTCCCGCTCCGCATCCCGGAAGAGCTCGGTGGAATCCTCGGCGCCGTGCTCCACGAGAACGCGGCGGATCCGGACCGGATCGGGGAAGACCAGGGTGTTGCCGGCGTCCAGGAGGACGCCGCGGACGGGCGGGGTCATCTTCAGAGCGCGTCGACGCGCTCCAGGAACTCGTTCAGCGAGCAGTGGAAGGGATTCTCCCTCACCAGGTTCCCGCAGAACGTGAGCGGATGCGTCTGGAAGGCGCCGTGCAGCAGCACGTCGGCCGGGAGCGAGCGCACGTCGTACATGCACACCACCAGGCAGGGGAAGCTGGCGGCGGCCTCCGTCACCCGCGCCTCGAACCTCATGAGCTCCTTCGTGTCGGGCCACGCGTCGCGGCCCCAGCCGATGTTGCCCAGGAGGCGGATCATGGGTGCTCCACCCTCCACCGCCGCCTCGAAGCTGCGGCCGATGCCGGCGAGCGTCTCCTCGCCCGAGCTCCCCGGACCCAGCACGTCGAGCCGGCGCTCCTCGCGCAGGCGTTCCACGTCCGCGCCCCCCTCGACGAGCGCGTCCAGCACGCGGGCGTTCGCCTCATCGTGGCCGAACACCACCAGGTGGTCCTTGGAGCGGAGACCGGCCTCGAGCACACCGATCGCCTCCAGGAACTCCTCCTGGTTCTCCCACATGTAGGCCACGTGGGAGCCGACGGGCACGCGCTCTCCCCGGATGCCGAGCTCGACGGCCTCCGCGTCGATCACCGCGGTTCTCTCCCTCATCGTCAAAAGAACACAGGCTCCTTGTAGGCTCCGAAGACCTCTTCCATGGCGTGGCGGATCTCGTAGAGGGTGCAGTAGGCGCGGGCGCAGTCCAGGATGCGGGGCACCAGGTTCTCGTCGCCCGCCGCCGCCGCGGTGAGCGCCTTCAGCGTGCGCTCCACCTCGGCGTCGTCGCGCCCCACGCCGTGGCTCTGTGCGAGCGAGTCGACGTGCTCCTTGCCGGCGAAGAGCGTGCGCCCCTCCGCCTGCCGGGAGAGCAGCTCGAAGGCGAGCGCCGACAGCGGCTCGCGCTGCGGGTGCTCCTTCACGAGCTCGGCGGCTCGCCGCACGTCCTCGGCACGGATGGGCTCCTCCGGCGTCACGGCGCGCGAAGATAGACCCAGGGCGGGGAGGTGTCGACGCGTCAGGCCGCGCGACGCGAGCGGACCAGGTCGACCAGCGGCTCGAGGCCCGAGCGCCGTTCGAAGGGCACC
>JAHWKH010000105.1 GCA_019347995.1 Gemmatimonadota bacterium
CCCGGAGCTGGTCGGTAGTTCCTGGTTGTTCGATCCTTGCATCCCTCCCGCCTCGCGCTACTTTGCCGGATTCCGGTTTCGACGAAATCGTCCAATACATGGAAGGGCCGCACGAGCGATGTCACCTTTGAATACCCAGCACTTTGTCCCGTCCAAGGCGTTCATGACCACGGGTGTGGGAGTGGCGAAGGAGAAGCTGACCAGCTTCGAAATGGCGCTGCGCGACGCGCACATCGCCCAGCACAACCTCGTGCGCATCTCCTCCATCTTCCCGCCGAACTGCGAGATCGTGGAGCGGGAGGAGGGCGAGAAGCTCCTGCGCCCGGGCCAGGTGGTCTTCTGCGTGCTCTCCGAAGCGTCGACGAACGAGCCCAGTCGCAGGGTCGGAGCCACCATCGGCGTCGCCATGCCGGCCGACCGGGAGCACTACGGCTACATCTCCGAGCACCACGCCTACGGCCAGTCGGAGAAGACCATGGGGGACTACGCCGAGGACCTGGCGGCCCAGATGCTGGCCACGGTGCTGGGCGCCGAGTTCAACCCGGACCAGGCGTGGGACGAGCGCAAGGAGCAGTGGCAGCTCAAGGGCCTGGTGGTGAACTCGATGAACCATACCATCGTCGCCGAGGCGCCCGAGGACGGGCAGTGGGTGACGGTGGTGGCCGCCGCGGTGTCGTGCGGCTGAGCCTACCCCCCGGGCTCGCCGACCTGCCCTGGGAGCTCCCCCACCGCTTCCTGGGCCTCGACGACGACGCCTCGGCGTTCGAGACCGCGGAGGCCGTGGTCCTGCCGGTCCCCTACGAGTCCACCACGAGCTACGGTGGCGGCGCGCGCTCCGGGCCGCGCGCGATCCTCGAGGCCTCCCGCTACGTGGAGCTCTACGACCAGGAGCTGGGCACGGACGCCTCCTCGGGAGGGATCCACACCCTCCCGTCGCTGGAGCTCACCAAGGAAGGGGTCGGCCCGGCCATGGAGGAGCTGCGGGCCGCCTATGCCGCCGTGGCCGACGCGGCCGGCGAGCGCTTCCTCCTCATGCTGGGCGGCGAGCACTCGGTCTCGGCGCCGGCGATCCTGGCGCAGGCCGACCGGCGCGGCGAAGGTCGCCTCTCGGTCCTGCAGATGGACGCCCACGCCGATCTGCGCCCTCGCTACGAGGGCGCCGTCTGGTCGCACGCTTCGGCCATGGCGCGCGTCCTGGACCGGGCCGACGTGACGGCGGTGGGCATCCGGGCCGTGAGCTCCGAGGAGAAGGAGATCCACGAGCGCTCCGACGGCTCGACGATCGTGTGGGCCGACGAGATGTGGGAGGACGACGGCTGGATGGACCGGGCCATCGATTCCCTCGGCCCGGACGTCTACCTGACGTTCGACGTGGACTACTTCGATCCCTCGCTGGTGCCCTCCACCGGCACGCCGGAGCCCGGGGGCGGCGACTGGTACCGCACGCTGCGCTTCCTGCGCCGCGTCTTCGCCGAGCGCCGCGTGGTGGCCGCCGACGTGGTGGAGCTGGCGCCCACCCCGGGGCTGCACGCGCCCGACTTCCTGGTGGCCAAGCTGTGCTACAAGCTTCTCGCGTACCGGCGCTCCGGCCGCTGAGATCGCCGCCGGGCGGCAGGGGTCCGTCACCATCGATCCGGCACAATTCGTGTGCTTTCGGGGTCTGACCCGGTTGCTCCGGGGCCCCAGGTGCCGGAGCCATTCGGACGGCCCTCCCCCGATCGGGGCCGATCGCCGCCCAGCCTCGAGGTCTCCGTGAGCGAGTCCACCACGCCCAGGATCCTGTCCCTGCCGGGAGGCGAGGAGGTGGGGCGTGCCGCGCCGGGCGCTCTGGCCACCTTCCCCGTGCAGGCCATGGAGCGGGCGGCCGGCGGCCCCGAGATCGAGGGCAACGCCCTCAAGCTCCAGTTCGAGGGATCGGCGACGTTCGAGGCGTGGATCGAGGCCATCGATCAGGCGGACCGCTTCGTCTATTTCGAGAACTACATCCTGCGCGACGACCGCGTGGGCCGAGCCTTCCGCGAGGCGCTGGTCGCCAAGGCGCGCGAGGGCGTCCCCGTGCGCCTGGTCTACGACTGGGTGGGCTGCTGGGCCACCCCGCGGCGCTACTGGAAGCCGTTCAAGGAGGCGGGCGTCGAGCTGCGCGCCTTCAACCGTCCCACCGTCCGCGACCCCTTCGGCGTCCTCCAGCGCGATCACAGGAAGCTGGTGTGCGTGGACGGGACGGTGGCGTTCGTGGGCGGCTTCTGCGTGGGCACGGAGTGGGCCGGGACCCTCGACGAGCCGCCCTGGCGGGACACGGGCATCGAGATCCGGGGACCGGCCGCGGCCGCCGCGTGCCGGGCGTTCGAGCGCATCTGGGCGGAGATCGGAGATCCCATGTCCGAGTCGCTGGCGCCCGACTACCTGGGGCAGCCGCGGGTCGGCGAGGTCCCGGTGTGGCTCATCGAGGGCGAGCCCGGCCGCTCGCGCGTGTACCGGACGCTCCAACTCGTCGCGGCGTTCGCCCGGCGGCGGCTCTGGATCACGGACCCGTACTTCGTGGCTCCCCGGCCCGTCGCCGAGGCCCTGGCGGCCGCGGCGAGGGACGGCGTGGACGTGCGCATCCTGGTGCCGGGCCACAACAACTGGCCCTGGGTGGGGAGCCTGTCGCGCGGCGGATACCGCTTCCTCCTCGACGCCGGGGTGCGGCTCTTCGAATGGCAGGGCCCCATGATCCACGCCAAGACGTCGTCGGCCGACGGGATCTGGGGGCGCGTGGGCTCCAGCAACCTGAACGCCGCCAGCCTCCTGGGGAACTGGGAGATCGACGTGGGCATTCTGGACGAGAGCCTGGCCAGCCAGCTGGAGGGTCTCTTCCTCGCCGACCTCGCCTCGTCGGTGGAGATCATCCTGCCGCGCCACGTGGCGGCGGCCCGGGGCGAGGACGTGGAGGCGGTGCCCGGCGAGCGCCCGGCGCCCAAGACGCCGCTGGAGCCCGAGGGCCCGCTCCACGAGCGCCTCGAGCGCACCTTCCAGGCGAGCCTGCGGCGCTCCGCCACCATGGGGGGCAGCACGGGGTGGCGTATCGCGGACCTGATGCGAGCCTCCACGGTGCTGGGCGACGCCATCGCCGGGCACCGGGCCCTGGGGCGGGAGGACCGTACGGTGCTGGGCACGTCGGCCTTCCTCCTGGTGGCGGTGGCGACGTTCGCGGCGTTC
Source organism: Gemmatimonadota bacterium (assembly GCA_019347995.1). The sequence goes on from JAHWKH010000105.1 coordinate 3,199, forward strand.
TTCCCCGCGGTGGTGGGATGGCTGGTGGCGATCGCAGTGGGATGGCTCGGCATCGTGACCGCGGTACGGGCCATCGCGGAGACGCGGCGGGCACGGACGGAGCGGACGCAGTTGGATCACGACCTCGAACGGGTGGACCCGAACGTTGAATGAATCCGTCGGCATCCTCATCGCGCTCATGGCGGGGGTGCTGTCCTTCCTCTCGCCGTGCGTGCTCCCGCTGGTTCCCAGCTACCTGTCGTTCGTGACGGGCATGACGCTGGAGGACCTGCAGGGAGGCGTGGAGCGGCGGCAGGTGATGATCCACGCCGCCCTCTTCGTGACGGGCTTCACGGCGATCTTCATGCTGCTGGGGGCGTCGGCGTCCTTCCTGGGGCAGTTCTTCCGGGCCTACGAGGACTGGATCGCCCGCCTGGGCGGCGTCCTCATCATCGTGCTGGGCCTGCACCTCCTGGGGGTGTTCCGCATCACGGCGCTCATGAGGGAGAAGCGCGTGCACGTGGCCGACCGTCCGGCGGGGCACCTGGGGGCGCTGGCGGTGGGGGCGGCGTTCGGCGCCGGCTGGACGCCGTGCATCGGCCCGGTGCTGGGCGGCATCCTGACCCTCGCCGGGACCAGCGACACCGTGTGGTCGGGGGTAGGGTTGCTCTTCGTGTACTCCATGGGGCTGGCCATCCCCTTTCTGCTGGCAGCCCTGGCGCTGGACTGGTTCCTGGAGACGTTCCAGCGCTACCGGCGATTCATCCCGTGGATGGAGCGCGCCTCCGGAGTGCTCCTCATCGGCCTGGGGCTCCTGCTGGTGACCGGCTCCTTCACCGTGCTCTCGGGATACCTGACGCGATTCACGCCGGGGTTCATCCTGGAGCGGATCTAGCGGGCCTCGGGCCACTGGCGTCCCGCGTCCTCGAGATCAGAGGTCGAACAGCGAAGCCAGAGGGAGGCGAAGGCCCGGCAGGACGGAGCCGCCGTCGAGCTCGGCCTCTCCGATCAGCAGACGTGCTTTCGTGGCCGAGTCGCACACGGTCACGGTGCGCAGCCGCGGGTCGACGATCCACGCGGCCCGGGCGCCCGCCTCGAAGTATTCGAGCACCTTCTGCTGGATCTCCGTAGCCGTGTTGGACGGCGAGAGCACCTCGGCGGCGAGGTCGGGAGCCATGTGCCAGAATCCCTGCCCGTAGGGATCGTCCGCGGGGATCCGCTCTTTCGATACGAAGGACACGTCGGGAACGCGGACGGTGACCGGGTCCTCCGCGAGCACGAAGCCCGCGTCCGTCAGCACCACGCCGTGTCCGCTGTATCCCGCCCAATCCACCAGCGAGTGGACGAGCTTCGACAGCACCCGCGCGTGCAGCGGAGCGGGTCGCGGCTCACGGACGAGACGGCCGCCGACGAGCTCCATCCGGTAGCCGGGCTCCTCCGGGAGCTCCTCGAAGTCGCTGAGCGAGAGCCCGTGCTCTTCTGACCGGCCTGGAAACACCACCAGGTCCTCCGGGATGGGGTGTCCGGTGACGTCAAACTACACGCGGATGCCGGGCGGGGACCATGACCGGACGGGCGTCGCACGTCACGGCCACCGCCGGGACCCCGGCCTCCTCACTCCTGCAGCGCGTCCAGGTACTCGCGGATGCGGTCGGCGTTCTTGCCCGCGTCGCCGCGGCCCACGCGCGACACCGAGCGGACGTCCACCACGCTGCCCGTGTCCGCCGGCCGCACGCGCACGACGACGTCGTCCTCGAAGCCGAACCAGAACGTGGTGGCGGTGGCCTCGATGCGGCCGGCCTCCGGGTCGGCGGCGACGATCTCCCACCCCTGCGCCCGGGCCGCTTCCAGCGCGCGGTCGAACGCCTCGGCCGGCGCGACGTCGAGCGGCATCGGCTGGATGTCGGGGTAGGCCTCCGCCTGCTGGGCCGCCACCTCCGGGCCCCCGTGCTCGGGCGGATTGGGGGCGTCGGCGCGCAGGGGCAGGACGGCTTCGAAGCGCGGAGGATCGTCCAGATCGGTGCTGATGTCGTGGATGGGTGGCGCGGAGGCGGCCTGCCGGGAGACCATGTAGGGCACCGCGAACGTGCCGAGCCCGAGCAGGACCGCCATGAGCGCCACCGAGAACCCGCGGTACGTGCCACCGGGGCGTGTGTGCCCCAGGCCCGCGAGCCCGACCACGGCGGCGCCCAGGCCGGCGATGGCGCTCCAGCGCAGGACCGTGAAGCCGGTGCGGAAATCCCAGGCGTCCCAGCGGCTTCCGGGGCCTGCCGCGGCGGCGGCGACGAGTGCGGCGACCGCCAGGGCGAGGGCCGCCAGCGCCAGCCACGAGATGCGTCCGGTCGTGGGGCTTCTCTCTCCTCCGTTCATCCGGCACCCCCTTCGTTCGGCTCCCCGGCTCCCCGGGCAAGCGGTCGTTCCGCAAGGACCCTCCCCGCGGCCTCTCAGTCGCCCGTCGGCACCGCCCGCACGCCCACCTCCTCCTCCTCGAACGACGCCTCCAGCATCTGACGCCGGAGCAGGGTGGCGTACGTCCCGCCCAGGGCCACCAGCTCCGCGTGGGTGCCGCGCTCCACGATGCGGCCCTCGTCCAGCACCAGGATCTGGTCGGCGTGCATCACCGCCGAGACCCGGTGGCTGATGATGAACGACGTGCGGCCGCGCATGACGTGGCGCAGGTCGTCGAGGATGCGGGCCTCGGTGTGGGTGTCCACCGCCGAGAGGGCATCGTCGAGCACGAGGATGGCCGGATCGCGCGCCACGGCACGGGCCAGCGTCGCGCGCTGCTTCTGACCGCCGGACAGGTTTATGCCGCGCTCTCCCAGCAGGGTGCGGTAGCCGCCGGGGAAGGAGACGATGGAGTCGTGGAGCTGGGCGATCTTGGCCGCCTCGACCACCACCTCCTCGGGGTCCTCGTCGTCCGTGGTGGTCCCGGTGGGGAAGGTGGGCTCGCGCGGGAGCCCGAGCCCGATGTTCTCCTCGATGGTGTCCGAGAACAGGAAGGGATCCTGGGGCACCATGCCCACCACGCGGCGCAGGTCCGCCGGGTCGTGCTCGCTGAGCGGCCGGCCATCCAGCAGGATCTCGCCCTCGCTGGGGTCGTAGAGCCTGGGGATGAGGGACACCAGCGTCGTCTTCCCCGAGCCCGTGGGGCCCACCACGGCCACCGTCTCGCCGGGGCGCGCCAGGAAGCTCACGTCCTCGAGCACGAGCCGCTCGGTGCCCGGGTAGCGGAACGCGACGCCCCGGAACTCGATCTCCCCACGAAGCCCGTCCACGGGGGCCGGGCGCGCCGGGACGGGCAGCGAGGGCTCGGCCTCCAGCACGGTGTTCAGGCGGCCCATGCTGGCGCCGCCGCGCTGGAACAGCGTCACCACCCACCCCAGGGCGATCATCGGCCAGATGAGGAGCGCGAGATAGAAGAAGAACGCGACGAAGTCGCCGATGGTGATGGCGCCCGCCATGACCAGGCGACCGCCGAACCAGAGCACGATCACCATGGCCACGCCCGTGAGCAGGCCCAGCAGGGGATGGAACAGCCCCGCCGCCTTCACCAGGTCGACGTTCCTCCGCTTGTACTCGGCGTTCAGCTCGTCGAACTGTCGGGCCTGGGCCTCCTCCTGGGCGTAGGCGCGCACGATGCGCACGCCGGTGAGGTTCTCCTGCACCAGCGTGGAGAGCGTCGAGAACTGCTCCTGGATCTTCTCGAAGCGGTGGTGGATGATCCGGCCGAAGGTGAGCACCACGGGAGGCAGCAGCACCATCGGGATCATGGCGTAGAGCGTGAGGCGCGGGCTGATGTAGAGCATCACCGCGAGCGCCAGCAGGAAGCCCACGATCGTGTTGACCGAGTACATCACCGCCGGCCCGGCCGCCTGACGCACCGCCAGGACGTCGTTGGTGGCCCGGCTCATGAGGTCGCCGGTGCGGTTGCGCGCGTAGAACGACGCGTCGAGGCGCATGAGATGGCGGAAGAAGTCGTTCCTGAGATCCACCTCCATGCGCCGGCTGATGCCGTTGAGGAGCTCGCGCATGCCGTAGCGGGCGGCGCCGCCCACCAGCGCCGTCACCACGATGAGGGCGGCGTAGAGGACGATGCGTCCCATGGTCGCGCCGGGCTCACCAAGGGCGTCGATGGCCAGCTTGATGAACCACGGCGCCGCGAGGGCGAACGACTGGGCGACCACCACCAGCAGGAGCCCGAGGAGCATCCCCCGCCGGTAGGGCCGGTCGGAGGTCATGGCGTCGTACGAGTCCGCCACCGCCAGGATGCGGGACTCCAGCGGAATCTCCTGGCCCTGCATCCGGAACATGGAGTGCTGCCCGTCGTACCGCTCGTGGTGGTAGGCGGCCACCTCGAAGGGGATGTCGCGCCGCATGGCCACCAGCTTCTGGCCGAGCTCCGTCGCCCGGATGACGTGGGTGCGCATCACCGCCCTCTCGTCCTCCGTGAGGGCTCCCGACTTGCGGAGGATGGCGTC
>JAHWKH010000106.1 GCA_019347995.1 Gemmatimonadota bacterium
CCGAGATAGTGCGCACCCAGGCGCAGGCCGCCCAGGTCGAGCTGCGCGCCCAGATTGATGTCGAAGCCGTTCCACTCGCCCATGAGATTCAGGAGGGACGTCTCCGACAGCGCGATGTGGCTGACGGCGCCGGTGAACCAGCCCTCCGAGTCGGCGAACGAGTACCAGTTCAGGTCCTCGCCGTCGTTGAAGAGGCCGTTGCCCCAGCCGACGGTGAACGTGAAGTCGTTCTCGGGGAGCCAGTCGGTGCTCAGGCCGCGGAGGAACAGCGAGGTCACCGCGTAGTGGGACCACTGGGTGTTCACGTCGTCCAGGGCGCCCGGGCCCCCGCCGTAGTTCTGGAGGAACCGCTGGTCGGGAATGCCGAGGCGGTTGGGCTGCTGCACGACGTTGTCATTGAAGTCGGGCTCGGTCAGGTACCGCGTCCCGACCGCGAGTCCCAATCCCTGTGTCTCGGGCCGCAGGAGGGCCAGACGGGCGAAGCCGCCGACGATGTTGCCGGTGCCCTCGTCGTCGAACGAGTGGATGACCCCGCCCAGCTCGAGACGGTCGAACAGACCGAAGTAGATCGATCCGTCGCTGTAGTACTTGTCCAGCTCGTCGCCCGAGCCGATGACCTGGCCCTGGGGACCGACGAGGAGGCGGTTGTCCAGATTCACCCAGAATCCGGAGTACGTCCCGGCGATGGCAAGGTGGGGCAGGACGCTCGCGGAAGGCGCGTCCAGATACCCGGACCCCCAGCGGAGGGTACTGGGCATCTTGGTGTTCTGGGCCTCAGCGGCACCGGCGGACATCACCGCCGCTACCAGAAGGACCGCCATCCACCGTGCGGTACTCCGAACGATTCTCATCGTATGGATCCTCCGTCTCGTGAAGGAGATTCGGCTCGAGCTCAAGCGCGATTTTGGCTGGGATCGGAAATGACTCACCGGCTACGCGGACAGCTAGAAACGTGCCAATCGATCAATATTCCGCTCCTTGCCGGCCCCACTCTTCGAAAACGTCCACGATACGGGCGATCCCCGCGTCGTCGACGTCCCGATGCGTAACGGCTCGCAGGCGGTTCGGGCCGAAGGATAACATCAAAATTCTGTTGGAATCCAGAAAACTCAACAAAGAGGCGGCCCGCTCGGGCGGACCGGAGATGTCCAGGAGCACGATGTTGGTCTCGGGCCGGGAAGCGCCCACGCCGGGCAGGCGGGCGGCGGCCCCCGCCAGCGTACGCGCCCGCTCGTGGTCCTCCCGGAGCCGGTCGCGGTGATGCTCCAGGGCGTGGAGCCCGGCGGCCGCCAGGATCCCCGACTGGCGCATGCCGCCTCCGAAGCGTCTCCGCACCCGCCAGGCCGCCGTCATTGCCTCGTCCGTTCCCGCCAGGAGCGATCCCACCGGGGCGCCGAGCCCTTTCGACAGCGTCACCATGACCGTGTCGGCGTGGCGCGCCCAGGCCGGGGCATCCTGCCCCGTCTCCGCGGCGGCGTGCCACAGGCGGGCGCCGTCGAGGTGCACCGGAAGCCCGTGCTCGCGGGCGACGCCGGCGATGGCCTCCATCCGCTCGACCGGGAAGATCCGTCCCCCCGACGCCAGGTGGGTGTTCTCGACCGCCACCAGGGCCGTGCGCGGGAGGTAGGGCGAGCCGCTCCGGATCGCCGCGCGCACCGCGTCCGCGTCGAGGAGCCCGTCCTCCCCCACCACCGGCCGGATCTGCAGTCCGCTGAGGGCCGCCGCCGCGCCCTCCTCCCAGTGGACGATGTGGGCGTCGGCGTCCAGGACGACCTCCCCGCCACGCGCGCCGAGCACGGCCAGGGCCGTCTGGTTGGCCATGATCCCGCTGGGAAAGAAGAGGGCCCGCTCCTTTCCCAGGAGCTCGGCCACACGGGCCTCCAGCCGGCGGACGGTGGGATCGTCGCCCAGCGCGTCGTCGCCCACCTCGGCGCGGGCGATGGCCTCGCGCATGGCCTCGGTGGGGCGCGTGACCGTGTCGCTTCGCAGATCGACCACCGGCCGATCGTCCCGTCCGGCGTCCCGCCGGTCGGCCTCCCCGGCCGGGGGGGGCTCCCTCACGACGCCGCTCTCACCGCTCTTCGTCGAGGCGGTGCTCCACCCTGGCCCGCCGTCTGGCGATGCTCACCACCCAGCCCAGCACCAGGGCCCAGGCCACCGCGTACGCCAGGAAGACGTGGAGGTAGCCCCGCCCCAGGGTCTGTCCGGACAATCCCTCGGGCCCCATCTGCGCCGCGGCCCCGGCGGGAAGGGCGAGGAGGAGCGCCAGCCCGAGAGCGGCGGCGCGGCGGCGAACGGAGGCGCTCATGGGAGGACTCCCTGCTCGGAGGTGATGCCGTGGGTGTGGGCGCGGCGGGCGGCGGCGCGGCGCGCGACGCCCTCCACCGCATAGCGGTAGGCCAGGAGGCCCAGGAAGAGAAGCGTGAAGGCCCCGAGGCCGGTGAAGAGGGTCGACAGCATGTCGGCGTGGAGGGTCGGCCCTTCCGGCTTCATGACGACCGGCTGGGGGTGCAGCGAGCGGAACCACACCACGCTTAGATGGATCAGGGGGATGTCCAGCGCGCCGATGATGCCCACCACGGCGGCGAATCGCTTCCCCCGCTCCGGGTCCGCCGTCGTCCGGCGGGCCATGAAGTAGCCGAGATAGATGAACCAGAGGAGAAGCGTGAGCGTCAGGCGGGGCTCCCACGTCCACCACGTGCCCCAGGCGACGCGCCCCCAAAGGGGACCCGTCAGGAGAACGATGGTGGTGAAGATCATGCCGCCCTCGGCCGCGGCCACCGCGGCCATGTCGGCGCGCTCGTCCTTGAGCCACAGGTAGACGGCCGACGTGAGGGCGACGATGCCGAAGGCGAGGAACGCCACCCAGGCCGCGGGGACGTGGATGTAGAAGATGCGCTGCACCACGCCCATGGTGACCTCGGTGGGCACCCAGAAGAAGACCTGCCAGAGGACGAGCCCGGACATCGCCACGCCGGCCGACGTCAGGAGCAGGGCGAGCCAGCGGACGCGACCGAGAGGCATCACTCCTCCACCACGAAGCGGAACAGGACGGCGCCGGCGCCCACGGCCAGGGTGGCGAAGGCGCCGAGCATGCGCAGGGTACCCGCCACCTCGCTCACCGGACGGTCGGCCAGGAGGCGGCCCGTGCCGCCGGCGCCATAGATGACGACGGGCACGAGCAGGGGAAAGAGGAGGACGGGCAGGAGCGTCTCTCCCAGCGCCGTCCCCGTGGAGACCGCGGCCAGCAGCGTCCCCAGCGCCACGAAGCCGAGGCTGCCCACCGCCACGAGCCCCAGCAGGGTGGCGGGGCTCTGCCCGAAGTCGAGATCGAAGAAGACGCCGAAGACGGCCAGGACCAGGAGCGCCACGCCCAGGAGCAGGACGAAGTTGCCCAGGGTCTTGCCCAGGTAGAGCGCGTCGCGAGGGGCCGGGCTCATGAGCACCCCCTGGAAGGCGCCGTCCTCGGCCTCGAGCTGGAAGGTCCTGCCGATGCCCAGCACCCCGCCGAACACGATCGTGAGCCAGAGCAGCCCCGCGGCGATGTTCTGGGGACGCACCACCGTGGGATCGATGGCGTAGTTGAACAGCACGCCCACGAGGACCGAGAACGCCGCCATGGAGATGGTGCGCTCCCGGGTCCGGAGCTCCTGGAGCAGGTCCTTCCCCGCCACGGCGGCGACCTGGCGGACGTACGCGCCGAGCCCCACCGCCGAAGCCTCCGAGGGCGAGCGTCCGCGCGCTTCGGGACCCGGGACCGCGGGCGCCGGAGCGCCCCCTGCCCCGCCCGCCTCCGTGGAGTCCACCACCTCGTGGTAGAGGGCCTCGAGGTGGGCCGGGTCGAGCGCGCGGGCCTCGGCTACGTGGACGAAGCGTCCGCCGACCTGGATCGCCACGCGGTCGGCCAGCTCCAGCCCCTGGGAGAGGTTGTGGGTGACCAGGACGACCGCCCGCCGCCCGTCCCGCAGCGCCTCGAGCACGCGGCGCAGCACGGCGGCCGCATGCGGGTCCAGGCCCGTGTACGGCTCGTCCAGGAGCACGACGTCGGGGTCGTGGAGGAGGGTGCGGGCCAACCCCAGCCGCTGACGCATGCCGCGGGAGAACGAGCTCACACGGTCGTCGGCCCGGGCGCCGAGCCCCACGCCGTCCAGCCGCTCGGTGATGCGGGCTTCCGCGTCCGCGAGCCCGTACAGCCGGGCGTAGAAGCGGAGGTTCTCGCGGGCCGTCAGATGCCCGTAGAGGAATGTCTGGTGCGACAGCACCCCCACGCGGGCCCTGGCGGCCAGGCTTCCCGTGAGCGGAGATCCGGCCACCCGCACCTCGCCACGGTCGGGACGGAGCCCCCCGCCCAGGAGGCGGAGCAGGGTCGTCTTCCCCGCCCCGTTCGGGCCGAACACGCACAGCACCTCGCCGGGCCGCAAGGTGAGATCGATCCCGGCCACCGCCGGAGCGCCCGCGTAGCTCCGTACGAGGCCGCGCGCCTCCAGGAGCGGGGACGGGAGATCGGGGGGGGAGGGCCCCTCGCCGGAGGCAGTGTCCGTCACCGGCGCCCCCGCCGGATCCGCGGCCGGGACCTCGGGGCTGCGGGGCGCGCGCGTCACCGCTCTCCGGCTCCCGCGCCCGTGCGCGCCGAGGCGCCGGGCTCCGAGGCGGAGTCGCCGCCGACCGCGAGCCGGGTGCCGCAGTGGGCGCAGAAGCGGCTGTCGGCGGCGTTCAGGTGACCGCAGCGTGCGCACGTGAGGCCCGAACGGAGCCCCTCCCGGACCCGGGCGATCTCGTCCTCCAGGCTCGCGGGATCCCGGTCCGCCCGCTCGGCCTTCTCCGCCTCCAGCGCCGCCAGCGCCTCCGCCGACAGCTCGCGCTTCAGGCTCTCGTAGTCGTCGTCGTCGAGCTTGCCCGTGGCGTGGTCGTACTCGACGTCGCGCAGCGCCCGCAGCTTGACGCGACGACGCGACTCGGCCTCCGTCATCTCGTCCTCCTCGCCCTCCATGGGCGCACTCTCCCCGGTGATCATGGGGTGGAGGAGGAAGAGCACCACGGCGCCGGCCAGAAGGGCGGCTCCGACGAAGAGGCTCACGGCGAGGTCAGTCCGCCGCGACCGGTTCGGGGCGGCGGCGGGGAGGCGTCGGAGCCGAAGTCGTCGCCCCACGAACCCGTCCCGGCTCGGGCCACAGGCCGATCAGCCCGCCCACGGCGACGATCATGCCGCCGAACCAGATCCAGCCCACCAGCGGATTCACCAGGAACGTGAACGTGGCGGCCTGGGCGGCCGGATCGTTGAAGGCCACCAGGTTCTGCAGGTCCGCGTCCGCCAGGATGATGTAGAGGTCCTCGAGGAACGACGAGCGGATGCCCACCTCGGTGATGGGCGATTCCCAGGTGAGGTAACCGCGCTTCTCCGTGGTGAGGGTCCCCAGGGACTCGCCGTCCTTCGTCACGGAGACCAGCGCCACCGCCTGCCACGCCAGGTTGCGGTCGGGGATCCGCTGCGTCGTGGAGATGCCCTCGTAGGTCAGCGCGTAGGTGTGCCCCAGGGGCGAGGCGATCTCCGCCGTCTCGCCGGGCTCCAGCGTCTGGCGGATCTCCCGGTCCCACGCGGAGCCCGCGAAGCCGGCGAAGATCACGACGATGCCGGCGTGGACGATGTAGCCGCCCCAGCGGCGCCGGTTCTTCCCCACCAGGTGGCCGAACGCGACGGCCCAGCCCTCCCCCTCGATCCGCTTGCGCGCCTTCGTGCCCTTGAAGAACTCGACCAGGACGACGGTGAGCGTGAAGGAGGCGATCCCGAACGTGGCCAGCGCCATCCACTCCCGGGCGCCGACCGCCAGGAACACCGCCACCACGGCGAGACCCACCGCCACCGGCACGGTGAAGTTCTTCTTGATGTTGCGCTTCGACGCGCGCCGCCAGGCGATGACCGGGCCGATGCCGGTGAGCGCCAGGAGCACGAGACCGATGGGGATGTTCACCCGGTTGAAGAAGGGTGGGCCCACCGCGACCGCCTCGCCCAGGAGGCCCTCGCTGATGAGCGGGTAGAGCGTCCCCCACATCACCGAGAAGGCGGCCCCCAGGAGCATGAGGTTGTTGAAGAGGAAGGCCGACTCCCGGGAGATGAAGCTCTCGATGTGGTTCTCGCTCTTCAGCTGGGGCAGCCGGTAGAGGATCAGTACCGTCCCGGCGATGATGACCGTCCCCATGAAGCCGAGGAAGATGAAGGCGATCTTCGTGTTCTCGGCGAACGAATGGACCGACTCGATGAGACCCGAGCGGGTGAGGAACGTGGCGAAGATGGTGAGCACGAAGGTGAGGATCACCAGCGACATGTTCCACACCTTCAGCATCCCCCGGTTCTCCTGGATCTGGATGGAGTGGAGGAACGCGGTCGCCGTCAGCCAGGGCAGCAGCGAGGCGTTCTCCACCGGGTCCCAGAACCAGTAGCCGCCCCAGCCCAACTCCTCGTAGGCCCAGCGCATGCCGAAGACGATGCCGTTGGCCAGGAAGAACCACGAGAGCAGCGTCCACTTCCGCGTGAGCTTGATCCAACGGCTGTCCAGCCGCCCCATGAGCAGGGCCGAGACCGCGAACGCGAACGGGATCGTGAACGCGGTGAAGCCCAGGTACAGCGTGGGCGGATGGATGGTCATCCAGTAGTTCTGGAGCTGGGGGTTGAGCCCCCGCCCATTGGCCGGCGTGAAGCCCAGGCGCTGGAAGGGATTCACGTCGGCGAACAGCAGGACGACCAGGAAGAACGAGGCGATGGTCAGCAGCACGCCGACCACGTAGGGCATGAACTCCCGGTTCGTCTTCCGGTTGGTCCACACGGAAAGGACCGCGAAGAACATCAGGATGAGGACCCAGAAGAGCAGCGAGCCCGTCTGGCCCGCCCACAAGCCGGCCACCTTGTAGAACGTCTCCAGCTCCCGGTTGGAATAGCTGGCGACGTAGATGTACTCGAAGCGGTCGTTCAGGAAGGTGTCGATGACCCCCAGGGAGGCCAGGACCAGCAGGCCGAACACGGCGTAGACGGAACGCTCGGCGGACAGCTGGAGATCCCCACGCCCCGTGCGCCCGGCGGTGTAGCCCAGCACCATGCCCCAGACCGCGACGGGGAGCGCGATCCAGAGGGCCAGCTCCCCCAGGATGTTCATCCGTTGGCGAGCTGCTCGGCCGATGCCTCGTAGCGGCTACCGCACTTCGTGAGCACCGTGGTGGCGTGGAAGACGCCGTCGCGCTGGAAGCGCCCCTCCACCACGACGTCCACGATCATCGCCTCGCTGTCCGTGAACGTGTCGGGGAGGTTGTCGGCGAACTCCACGGGGAAGGTCACCGACGTGTCCTCCAGGTCCTCTACGAGGAAGGTGTGGATGGGACCGTTGTCGCCGGGCCGCTTCTCGTACGAGTCCGGCACGACCCGGCCGCTGACCTTGATGCCCACGTCGTGCAGCGTGGGATCGGCCGCCACCCTGGCCACGAGCTCCGTGGGGGTCATGTAGTAGACCATGGTGCTGGTGACGCCCGTCCAGACCAGGTAGGTGACCACGGTGGCGACACCCACCAGGCCGATCAGGAAGCGCCCGTTGCCTTTCATGACCAAGTTCCCCCGAAATTGCGCGCGAACACCCTCGGAAATCTC
>JAHWKH010000107.1 GCA_019347995.1 Gemmatimonadota bacterium
CGGCCGCTGTACAGCGACCGCGGCCGGCCCTTCGCCAGCCGTGTGCGCAGCGTCGCCGTCCCCTACCCCCAGCGCATCGCGGGGCGCGACGCGACATGGGCCTTCGAGCGCACCGACCGGCGCTTCACTCTGCGCTACCGCCCGCGGGGCGGCGCGGAGACGGTGGTCGCCCTGCCGCGGGCCGCCTTCCCCGACGGCCCGCGCATCCGCGTCAGCGGCGCGCGCGCACGCCGCGACGGCGGGATGGTGCACCTGCGCGCGCGCGACGGGGTGCCCACGGTGCGCCTGACCGTCACGGATCGCTGACGCCTCCGCCAGGGGCCTCGTCCTCCGGCGATCCGACGGCACGCTCCTCACGTACGGCGACGGCGTCCTGCAGCACGCGGTCGCGGCGCTGGCTACCCTCGACGTCGCGGCGCGGGACCGGGAGCGGCTGCTCCGCGAGTTCGCGGCGTTCCGGGCCGAGCGCCCCGCCGGGCCCGCCGCGTACGTGCTGCACTCGGCCCACGACCCGGTGATGGCCGACGACCTGGCCCTCACCCTGGTGCGCAACGGCATCGAGGTGCTCCAGCCGGGTGAGACGATCCGGGTGGCGGGACGCACGCTGCCGCCCGAGGGCACGTACGTGGTGCCACTGGACCAGCCCGCACACCGGCTGGCGCGCAACCTCCTGGATCCGCACACACCCATGGATTCGGCCTTCGTCCGGCTCCAGCGGGAACGGCGGGCGCTGCGCATGCCCGACCAGATCTACGACGTCACGGCGTGGAGCCTCCCCCTGCTCTGGGACGTGGAGCGCATCGAGGCGGACGGCGTGCCGGCCGGGTCGCTGCGGCCCGTCACGGCGACCGCCGCCGAGCCGGCGTCGCGGACAGCTCCCGAGGGCGCGGTGGGCTGGCTCATCCCCTGGGGCCGGGGCGGCGCGGCGGCCGTGGCGGCACTCCTCGGGGAGGGCGCTCTGGTGCGCGCCGCCGGCGGCGACTTCACGCTGGCGGGACGGCGCCATCCGATCGGCACCACCTTCGTGCGCCGGGCCGACAACCCGGACCTGGACCTGCGGAGCCTGGTGGCCAGGGCCGCCGCGCAGACCGGCGCGGCCGTGCTCCCCCTGGACTCCACGTTCTCCGAGGCGGGGGTCTCCGCGGGAAGCCGCGCCAACCGTGCGCTCCGCCTCCCCCGGGTCGTCCTCGCGTGGGACGAGCCCACCTCCACCTATTCGGCCGGCTGGGCCCGCTACGTCCTGGAGCAGCGCTACGGGATTCCCGTGAGCGCGATACGGACGTCGCGGCTGGGCGGCATCTCCCTGACCGACTACGACGTCATCGTGCTTCCCCACGGCGGAGGGTACTCGGACGCCCTGGGCGCCGGGGGCCTCGACCGCCTGCGGGCCTGGATCGCCGACGGGGGCACGTTGGTGACGATGGGCGAGTCCTCGAGGTGGGCGGCCCGGGAGGGCATCCTGGCCACCTCTACCGAGCTGCGCGGCGGCGCGCCGGAGTTCGGGCCGGGCGCGGGAGGCGATGAGGCGGGTCCGGGCCCGCGACCGCAGCCCATCGACCTGCTGGAGGCCATCGGCCCGCCCCGGGAGTCGCCCGAGCCCGTGCCGGGCGCCGTGCTGAACGTGGACCTCCGCACCGACCACTGGCTCGCGTCGGGCACGGACGGCCGCGTCGGCGTGGTGGTGGAGGGCAGCCGCGTGTTCAGCCCCATCACGCTGGACCGGGGGGCCAACGTGGGTACCTACGCCGTCGGGGACGACCTGGTGGCGGGAGGCATCGTGTGGGACGCCTCCCGTCCCCAGCTCCAGAACAAGGCGTACCTCGTGCACCAGCCCGTGGGCCGGGGGCAGGTCGTCGCCTTCGCCGAGGACCCCAACTACCGCGCCTACGCCGAGGCCAGCCAGCTCCTGTTCGTGAACGCCGTGCTGCTGGGGCCGGGGCGCTGACGCGGTGAGCGCGCCGCGCTCGCTGCCGGCGCACGGCCTGGAGGCGTGGGGGCGGTTCGTCCGCTGGTTCAACGGGCTGGACCTGAGCGAGAACGGCGTCCTCCTCTCCTTCGGCGTCGCCATCGGCGTGCTGGGGGCGCTGGCCGTGGCGGCGTTCTACGGCCTGGTGGACCTGGCGTACCGGCTCCTCTACGGCCTCGACCTGCTGGCGGAGCGCGGGCCCGCCTTCCACCTCCCGCTGATCACGGCGGTGGCCCTGCTGGCGGCGTGGTGGATCATGCGCCGCCTCGGACGCGGCCACGACGGCCTCAACATCCCCGACGTCCAGCTCGCCGTGGCCAGGCGCGGCGGGGCCATCCCCACGGGTCCGTCCATGGCGCGGGCGGCCGCCAGCGCCGTCACCATCGGCGGCGGCGGATCGGCGGGAAGCGAGGGTCCGGTGGCCGTCTTGGGCGCCACGCTGGGCTCATTCCTCGGACGCACCTTCCGCTTCGACGCTTCCCGGGTGCGCGTCCTGGTGGCGGCGGGCGCCGCCGCGGGGATCTCCGCGGCCTTCGGCACCCCGCTGGCGGGAGCCTTCTTCGCCCTGGAGCAGATCCTGGGATCCCTGGCCGTCACGGCCTTCCCCCCGGTGGTCGTGAGCAGCGTGGTGGCCTCGGTGGTGTCGCACAGCCTGCTGGAGACGCCGCCCGCGTTCCCCGCGCCACCCCAGCACGCGGCGGCGGAGGTGGCCGACATCGCGCTCCTCTACCCCCTGCTCGGGGTCGTCGCCGGGCTCGCGGGCGTGGCGTTCATCCGCGTCTACTACGGCACCCAGGGCGCGGTCCGGCGGAGCGGTCTGCCGGCCCCCGCCGTGGCGATCATCGGCGGCGCGCTCGTGGGAGGGATGGTGGCGCTGTCGGGAGGCGTCCTGGGGGGTGGAGGCCATACCACCGTGCCACTCCCCCTGTTCGCGGGGGCCGCGTGGTGGATCCTCGCGCTGCTGGCCTTCGGAAAGATCCTGGCCACGGCCATCACGCTGAGCGCCGGCGGCTCCGGCGGCGTCTTCACCCCGTGCCTGGTCGTGGGGGCCTCGCTGGGCGGCGCCTTCGGCCTCCTGGCCGACCGGCTCGTGCCCGGTCTGGCGGGCGACCCCGTGGCCTACGCGCTGGTGGGCATGGGGGCGGTGGTGGTGGCGGCCACCGACGCGCCGCTCACCGGCATCCTCATCGTCTACGAGCTCACCAACGACTACGCCATCGTGCCTCCCCTCATGCTCACCACCGTGGTGGCCCATCTGGTGGCCCGCCACGTCCAGGCCGACTCGCTCTACACGGTGTGGCTGCGCCGGCGGGGCGAGGACATCCGGGAAGGCACCGACCAGGACGTGCTGCGCCGGCTGCGGGTGCGCGACGCGTTCCAGGAGGACCCGGCCGTCATCGGGGAGGCCGCCACCGTGTCCCAGCTCCTGGAGCACCTGGGGCCAGGCGCCCAGACGGCGTTCCCGGTGGTGGACGAGGATCTGCGGCCGGTGGGGATGATCAGCGTCAACGAGCTGGGTCGCATCGCCCGGGACGAGAAGCACCTGCTGAGCATCCTGCTGGCCACCGACGTGGCCATCCCGGTTCCGCCGGTGACGCCCGGGGACGACCTGCTCGAGACCATCAAGCGCATGGGGACCCGGGGCATGGCGACGCTGCCCGTCGTCGACCCGCAGACCGGCCGGCTGGCCGGCATCATCGACCGGGGGCACGTGTTGGCGGCGTACGAGCGCCAGGTGGCGGGCGAGCCGGAGGCGGACGACGCCGATCCGGACTCGCAGGCCGCCGTCAGTCCTCCCTGAGGGCCGCCACCGGATCCACCCGCGTGGCCCGCAGCGCCGGCAGCAGGCTGGCCACGGCCGCGACGGCGAGGAACACCAGCGGCACCGCCACGAAGGTGGCGGGGTCGCGGGGCTCCACGCCCACCAGCAGGCTGGCCATGGCGCCGGTGGCCGCCAGGGCGGCCACGATGCCGACCGCGACGCCGGCCCCGGCCAGCGCCACGCCCTGCCCCACCACCATGCGCAGGATGCCCCCGCGCTCCGCGCCGAACGCGACGCGCACCCCGATCTCCGCGGTGCGCTGCCGCACCGTGAACGCCACCACGCCGTAGAGGCCGACCGCCGCCAGCACGAGCGCGAGGATGCCGAAGACGCCGATCAGGACCAGGGCGAAGCGGGTCGGCGCCATGGCCTCGCGCACGCGCGCCGACATGGGCTCCAGGTTCGCCACCGGGAGGAGCGGATCGAGCTCGGCCACCTCCCGCCGCACCACGGCGGCCACGGAGGCCGGGTCCAGGCCGGAGCGCACCGCCCAGGTCACCTGGTTGCCCGCCCCGGCGAAGTGGTGCGTGAAGTAGACGGCCTCGCGTCCCGGTCGGGCCAGGGACTCGCGCCGCTGGTGCTCGACCACGCCGATGATCTCGACGATCTGGGGGTCCTCCGAGGAGACGCGCGTGTGGATGCGCCTGCCCACGGCCGACCCGCCCGGGAACGCCTTGCGGGCCAGCGTCTCGTCCACGACCACGACCGCGGTGCTGTCGTCCTGGTCGGCCGCCGTGAAGTCGCGGCCCTCGAGGAGCCGCGTCCCCATGGCCTCGAAGTATCCGGGCAGCACGGCGTAGTAGTCCGCCTGCTGATACGTGGCGTCGTCGTGGGCGTCCTCCTCGTGGCCCCAGCGCCCGTTGAAGCCGACGCCCTGAAGCGGAAGCGGAATGCCGCCCGATGCCGCCTCCACGCCCGGCAGCCCCTCCAGACGCTCCCGCAGCCGGGACACGAAGAGGAGCCGATCCTCGATGTCGACGTACCGCTGGAACGGGAGGTTGGTGGAGAACGTCATGACGCCCTCCGGCTCGAAGCCCGGGTCCGTGCGCTGGAGCGCCGCGAAGCTCCGCACCATCAGGCCCGCTCCTACCAGCAGCACGAGCGACAGCGCGACCTCGCCCACCACCACGCCGTTGCGCAGCAGCCGCTGCGACGCGAGCCCTCCCGAGCGACCGCGCTCCCGGAGCGAACCCGCCAGATCGACGCGGGACGCCTGGATCGCCGGGATCAGGCCGAAGAGCAGCGCCGCCGCCCCGGCCGCCGCGGCGGTGAACGCGAGCACGCCGCCGTCGACCGCGACCTCGTCGATGCGCGGCAGCTCCTCGGGTCGCAGGAGAAGCAGGAGGTCGATCCCCAGCCGGGCCAGCCCCACGCCCACCAGCGCCCCGACCCCGGCGAGGACGAACCCCTCCACGAGGAGCTGCCGGACCAGCCGGTGCCGGCTCCCGCCGAGCGCGGCGCGCAGCGACAGCTCCCGCTGCCGCGTCGAGGCCCGCACCAGCAGCAGGTTGGAGACGTTGGCGCACGCGATCAGGAGCACGAAGCCCACCGCCGCCATGAGCGCCAGGATCACGGGCCGCACGTCCTTCGTGACGTCGGCGTGGAAGGGGACGGCGTCGAAGTCGAGGCCCGCGGCCGCCCAGCCGGGATAGACCTCCCGTGCCGCCTCGGCGACGCGGTCCATGTCCTGGTTGGCCTGCTCGAGCGAGACCCCGGGCCGCAGCCGCCCCAGCACCTTCAGGAACACGTTGCCCCGGGGAGCCGCCGCGTAGTCGAAACGGAGGGTCGCCCAGGCGTCCACCTCCCGCGCCACGCTGGCCCCCGCGGGGAACAGGAGCCGGAACCCGTCCGGAGCGATCCCCACCACCTCGGCGGGGCCGCCGCCGATCTCGATGATGCGGCCCACCACCGACGGGTCGCCGCCGAAGCGACGGCGCCACAGTCCCGCGTCCAGGATCACCACCTGGTTCACGAACCCCGGGTCGCCGGGGCCCGCCCCGGGATCCCCCGGATCGCCGTCCGACGGAACGAAGTCGCGGCCGACCATCGGCGGGATGCCCAGTACCTGGAAGAAGTTGGGCGACACGGCCCCCAGGGTGATCTCGACGGGCTCGCCCTCCCCCGTGAGCGACTGCTGGAACGTGAGCACGGCCGCCACGTCCTCCAGCGAGGTGGTGAGCTCGCGCAGGTCCTGGAAGTCGGGCGGGGAGAGGGGAAACCCGGTGATGCCGCGACTTTCGAGCTCGCCCCACACGATCACGAGGCGCTCCGGTTCGGCGTACGGCAGCGGCTCCAGCAGCACCGCCCGCACCACGCTGAAGATGGCCGTGTTCGCGCCGATGCCGACGGCGAGCGTGAGGATCGCCACCACGGCGAATCCGGGGCTCCTCAGCAGCGACCGCACCGCCCAGCGCACGTCCTTGCCGAAGCCCGCCATGAGCCGCCTCTCCGTTCGTGATGGTTGTCCCGCATCGCTTTCCCTCAGCCACTCTGCCGGCGCGTTGAGCGCCAGGTCGCGCAGCGCCCCCGGCAGCACGCCCAACAGGCCGCGCACCCCGCGGGCCTCCACCGCCGCTTGCGCCCGGTCCCGGAACAGCCGCGTCATCTCAGCGCCGTGCCGGCGGCGGAAGCCCGGGGGGTACGCCAGGAGCAGCGTCCGGTAGGCGCGCACGACCCACCGGAGTGCGCCCCCCTGCCGCCGGCTCACCGCCCCACCGCCGCGCCGGCCGCCGCGGCCCCCGTCACGGCTCCTTCAGCGTCGCCAGGAGGTCCGCCCGCGTCACGCGCCGGACGGGCAGCCAGCTCGCGAGCAGCCCCGCGGCCGCGAGGACCGCCGCCATGCTCACGAACGTCACCGGGTCCGTGGGGCTCACCTCGAAGAGGAGCCCGCGCAGGAACCGCGTCAGCCACCACGCGGCGAAGAGGCCGCCCAGGACACCGGCGCCGATGACCAGGGCGCCCTCGCCGACCACCAGCCGCGTCACCTGCCCCGGCCGCGCCCCGAGGGCGAGGCGCACGCCGAGCTCCCGCGTGCGCCGCCCCACGGCGTACGAGACCACGCCGTAGATCCCGACCGCGCCGAGGAACAGCGCCACCCCGGAGGCCAGGAGCAGCAGGACCATGGTGAGGCGCGTGCGCGCCGTGGACGCCGCGAGGATCCGCTCCATCGTGCGCACGTTGGCGATGGGCATGGCCGGATCGACGTCGAGCACGGCGCGGCGAACCGCTGGGGTGAGCGAGAAGGGCGGGACGGTCGCCCGCAGCACGAGGCTCAGGTAGCCGGGTCCGTAGTCCAGGAAGACGGGCCGCTCCAGCGCGGGCACGTAGAGCACCTCCGCGTTCCCGGCGGTGAGAGACTCCTGCCGGACGTCTCCGACCACGCCGACCACGGTGCTCCACCGGGCATCCGCGTCGCCCGACCGCCTTACGCGCCCGCCCACGGCTCCGCCGCCGGGGAAGAGCCTGCGCGCGAGGGCGGCGCTGAGCAGGACGGGCTGGGCGTCCGGCGCGGCGCCCGCCGCCACCCGCCGCCCCTCCAGGAGCGGGATGCCCATGGCGTCGAGGTAGCCGGGCGTGAAGAAGCGGAACGAGACCTCGGGCGGGGTCTGCCGGCGCACCGCGTCCCCCTCCACCTCCACCGTAACACGGTAGTACGGCGGCACCACGGTGAGCGGCAGGGACGTCACGGCCCCCGCGGCCTCCACGCCGGGGATGCCCCGAACGCCGTCGAGCACATCGC
>JAHWKH010000108.1 GCA_019347995.1 Gemmatimonadota bacterium
CTCCATCCCGTGGAGCTGGTGGTAGAAGACCTCCCCCTCCTCGAGCTCGGCCACCTCCTCGAACGGTCGCAGGAGGTAGCGGCCCCTGAGGACGTCGGCGGCGTCGCGGTCGTCCACGCCCCCGAACGTCACCAGCAGGCCCCGGGTCACGGGCCGCGCGGCGGCCACGCGCAGGGCCGGCAGCTCGTCGTCGGGGATTCCGGCCTCGGCATCCCCGGGCCGCAACTCGACGCCTTCGGCGAACGCCCCATCCGGGTCGTCCGTGAGGGGCGTCACGAGGACCTCGCCCTTCACCCCGTGGGCACGGACGACGTGCCCCACGGCGAGCCAGGCGGGCTCGTCGCCGGTCGGCTCCTTCGTCATGGCGCGGCCTCCGCGGGGAGGACACGGAGGAGGGTCGGCCCTCCTCCGCCTCCGCCTGGGAACCTAGGCCTCGGACTTCTTCGAGCGCCGCTTGGCCTGCGCCTCGGACTCGACGCCCTCGGCGTCCTCCTCCCCCGTGGCGCCCTCCACGCCCTTCGCGGGCTTCTTCCTGGCCACGTCGTCGTCCACCGCGGTCTCGTCGGCGCCTTCGGCCGCCGCCGCTTCCTTCGCGGCGCCCTTCACCTTGCCGGCGGAAGCCTTCTTGACCGACTCCTCGGGAGGTGCCTGGGGCGCCTCGTCCTCCGACGCCTCGACGGCCTCGGCCTCGGTGGTGGCGGTAGCCTCGGCGGCGGTACGGTCCGTGGTGGCGCTCGCGGCGGGCTCTCCCTCGCCCTTCGCCTCCGCCGGCTCCGCCTCCACGCCCGGCATCTCACCCTCCGCGGCCTCGACGGCCGCCTCGGTCTCGGCGCGCGCCTCGGCCTTGGAGCGCTGGGCGGCCTTGGCCTCGGCGTCGGCCTCCTCCTGCGCCTTCTTCTCGGCGGCGCGCCTGCCGGCCAGGGCCTCGGCCTCGGCCTTCCTGCGGGCCTCGAGGTCCTCGGCGCCCACCGCCACGGTCTCGTCGCCGCCCCTGCGGGCCTTGCCCAGCAGCGACTTCACGGTACCGCTGGGCTCGGCGCCCTGGCCGATCCAGAAGTCGGCGCGCTCGAGGTCCACGACGAGGCGGGCGGGGTCGGAAAGGGGCTTGTAGTAGCCCAGATTCTCGACGATCCGCCCGTCACGGGGGAACCCGCCCTCGGCCACCACGATCCGGTAGTGGGGCTGCTTCTTCCGGCCCATCCGCCGGAGTCGAATCCGTACGGCCATCATCCTCTCGGGTCTGTGTCGTCCGGCTCGGCCGGAGCGACGGGTTAGAAGGGAGAGCTCATGCCCCCGGGCATCTTCGGCATCCCGCCGGGCATCATCCCCTTCATCTGCTTCATGAACTTCTGCATCTCCACGAACTGCTTGAGCAACCGATTGACCTCGGCCACCGAACGCCCGCTGCCATGGGCGATGCGCATGCGGCGCGAGCCGTCGATCAGCTTCGGGTTCCTCCGCTCGTCCGGCGTCATGGAGAGGATGATGGCTTCCACGTGCTTCATCCTCTTCGGATCCATCTGCCCCATGGGCAGCTTCACCTTCGACGCCCCCGGGATCAGCTTCAGCAGCTGATCCAGCGGACCCATCTTCTGTACCTGTCTCATGGCGGTGAGGAAGTCCTCCAGCGTGAACTTCCCCGACCCCAGCATCTTCTCCTGGAGCTTCTCCGACGCCTCGTGGTCCATGGCGCGCTCGGCGCGCTCCACCAGGCCCACCACGTCGCCCATCTGGAGGATGCGTCCCGCCATCCGCTCCGGGTCGGCGGTGTCGAGGTCGTCGATCCCCTCGCCCACGCCCACGAACTTGATGGGCCTGCCCGTCACGCCCCGGATGGACAGGGCGGCGCCGCCACGGGCGTCGCCGTCCATCTTGCTCAGGACCACCCCGCTCAACCCGAGGGCATCGTCGAAACCCTCGGCGATGCGGACCGCCTCCTGACCCGTCATCGCGTCCGCCACCAGGAGGATCTCCTGGGGCTGGAGCACCTCCTTGAGGCGCTTCAGCTCGTCCATGAGCGGCTCGTCGATCTGGAGCCGCCCCGCCGTGTCCACGATGAGGACGCGGCTGTCCTCCCGGGCGACCCGGCGCGCCGCTTCCGCCGTCGCCACCGGGTCTCCGCCGAACGTGCCGGCGTGGACCGGGACGTCGATCTGGCGCCCGAGCTGCTGGAGCTGCTCCACCGCCGCCGGCCGCTGCAGGTCGCAGGCGGCCAGCATGGGCTTCCTGCCCTCGCGCTGGAGGCGGCGCGCCAGCTTGGCCGCCGTCGTGGTCTTTCCGGACCCCTGCAGCCCCACCACCATGAAGACCGTGGGCGGCGACGGGGCGTACGTCAGGCCCGGCCGCTCGTCGCCCATGAGGCCCGCCAGCTCGTCGTGGACGATCTTCACGATCTGCTGGCCGGGCGAGACGCTCTTCACCACGTCCTCGCCCAGGGCCCGCTCCTGGACCCGCTCCAGGAACTCCCGGGTGACCTTGTAGTTGACGTCGGCCTCCAGGAGGACCCTGCGGACCTCCCTCAGACCGTCCCGGATCATGGGCTCGGTGAGCACCCCACGCTGGCGAAGCTTCCCCAGCGCGGCGTCCAGCTTGTCGCTCAGCTCCTCGAACATCCCGTCCGGCCCGTCTCCCGCTGTCCTGTGGCGTTCCCGCCGGCGCCGCGGGAAGGCCGCCCGCCCCGTCGGAGCGGAGTGGCAGCCCGGAGGCGGAGCCGACAAAGCTTGGTAAGATAGGAAGACCGGCCTGCCGTCTCAAGGCGGAGGGCGGCCGTCACGCCGCCGGGTTGCCTCGATCCCCGCCCGGCGCCTAGCATCCGGGCGCGACCCGACATCGCCCGGGGCGTGGCACCCGCCCCTCGCCCGACATCCGCGGTGGCCTCCGACCACCGCCGTCCGTGTCCAGCCGGAGCATCTCATGCGCATGCTGCCCCCCGTCCTCCTCGCCCTGGCGCTCCTGAGCGCGCCCCCGGCCTCCGCCCAGGACCACGGCGGACACGACGCCGCCGCACCGGACGCGGACGCCATGCCCCTCTACGAGGAGGGCCTGGGTCCCTTCAGTCGCGCGGTGACGACGCGCTCGGCCGAGGCACAGGCGTACTTCGACCAGGGCATCCAGCTCATGTACGCGTTCGCGCCCCGCATGGCGTACCGCTCGTTCGAGGAGGCGCTGGAACGCGACCCCCGGTGCGCCATGTGCGCGTGGGGCATGGCCTGGGCGCGGGGGCCGTACCTGAACGGGGGCATGTCACCAGCCGACGCGGGGCCGGCACACGAGGCGGCAGAGAGGGCCGTGCGCCTGGCGTCGGAGCAGGACCTCCGGCCGGTGGAGCGCGCCCTCGTCGAAGCGATGGCCACGCGCTACGAGCCCGAGCACGACGACGCCCGCCGGGAGCGGCTCGACACCGTCTACGCCGAGGCCATGGGTCGGGTGTGGGAGGCGCACCCGGGCGACCTGGACGTGGGCACGCTCTACGGCGAGGCGCTCATGCTCCTGGAGCCGCGCCGGGGCATGGACGACCTGGATCGGCCGTCCATGCGGCGCATCCACGCGGTCCTGGAGGACGTGCTGGCGCGCGACCTCCACCATCCGGGCGCCTGCCACCTCTACATTCACGCCACCGAGGCCACCGAGCGGGCCGACAAGGCCGAGCCCTGCGCGGACCTGCTGGGCAGCGCGATTCCCGGCGCGAGCCACATCAACCACATGCCGTCGCACACCTACAACCGGGTGGGGCGCTGGGGCGACGCGGTGCGGGCCAACCAGCAGGCGTGGCACTCGGACCTGAAGGCCGAGGTGGGCGAGGGCTTCGCCATCTACCCGTCCCACAACCTGCACATGCTCCTCTTCGCCGCCTCCAACGACGGCCAGGGCGCCGTGGCCGTGCAGGCCGGCAAGGACTACGGCAAGATCGTGCCCGGCGGGCAGTTCTACCACGCCCTCACGCTCCTGCGCTTCGGCCGCTTCGACGAGGTGCTGGCGCTGGACGAGGCTCCCGGAAACGCCGTGATGCGGGGGCTGTGGAGCTTCGCCCGCGGCTACGCCCACCACGAGGCCGGGGCGGCCGACAGCGCGGCCCACTGGCTGGCGCGGGTGCGCGAGGACGCCGGGCAGGACGGCAACTTCCGGGGCCACGCCGCCCGCTCCCTCCTGGGCGTGGTGGGAGGAATCCTGGAGGGAGAGATCCTCCGGGAGGAGGGACGGCTCCGGGAGGCGGTCCCGGTCCTGGAGGCGGTCCCGGTCCTGGAGGCGGCGGTGGAGCTGGAGGACGGGCTCCGCTACGACGAGCCCGAGCCCCTGAACTTCTCGGCCCGTCACTGGCTGGGCGCCCTCCTCCTGGAGGCCGGGCGGGCAGCCGACGCGGAGCGGGTCTACCGGGAGGCCCTGGAGGACCATCCCCGCAACGGCTGGAGCCTCAAGGGGCTGGAGCTGGCGCTCCGGGCCCAGGACCGCCTGGGGGACGCCGAGCTGGCGCGGCGTGACTTCGAGCGCGCGTCGGCGCGCTCGGACACGTGGATCCGGGCGAGCCGCTTCTGAGGGGAGGAGGCTCCTAGCCCAACCCTCCCAACCTCCGCAGCGCCGCCCGCCTGAGGGGCCCTACCCGCGCCGCGGCCCGGAGGACGGAGCGGCGCAGGAGGCGCGCGGGCCCGGAGGTGACCCGCACGCCCCGGGTCGCCAGGCGCGTCTGGCGCAGGACCGTGTGCGCCTTCCCGCGCCGCTCCGCGGCCCAGCGCGCCACGGCGGGTGGGTCGGCGTCCAGCGCCCGGGCCAGCAGGACCGCGTCCTCGATGCCCAGGTTCATGCCCCGGGCGCCCACCGGCGAATGGACGTGCGCCGCGTCGCCGGCGAGGGCCACCCTTCCGGTGAGGAACGTCCCCGCCACCGCGAAGCGGATGTCGAACGTCGATCGCCAGATCTCCTCCAGGATGCGGACGCCCGCAGGGAGGAGAGGCGCCGGATCGGGACGCGTCGCGATGAGGCGCACCACGTCCTCCTCGATGGGGATCGACACGAGGGGGCCGTCGGCGCCGAAGTCCGCGAAGACCCGATCCCGGGGGAGCGTACCCTCGACGCGGGCGTCCAGGATCCCCCAATCCCGGTGGGTCGTCTCCTCGGGCCAGGCGACGTCGAGGGCACCGCGCACCGTGGAGCGCGCGCCGTCGGCCGCCACCAGCCAGCCCGGCCGCGCCTCCTCACCGTCCGGGCCCAGCGTGACCACCGGCGCCCCGTCGGCCTCGAGGCGAACCCTCGTCACCGGGCGCTCCCACTCGACCGGGACGCCGCGCGCCGCCAGGGCCTCCCCCAGGACGCGCTCCGTGCGGCTCTGGGGCACGATGAGCATGAGAGGCCAGCGGTGGCGCACGTCGAACGGGAGGAACGTGGGCGCGCCGCCGCCGAACGCGATCTCGACCCCGTCCACGCGCTTCCCCACCTCCCACAGCCGCGCCGAGACGCCGGTGTGCTCCAGGAGCTCCAGCGTCCGGGGATTCACGCCCAGCGCGCGGGATTCCTCGTGATAGTCGCGGTCGCGCTCGACGACGCGGACCGGGTGGCCGAGGCAGGACAGCTCGAGCGCGGTGGCGAGACCCACGGGGCCGGCGCCGGCGACGAGGACCCCTCCCTCGCTCACCCCACGTGGATGATCTGGCTCCGGCGCGTCCCCACGGACACCATGCGGATGGGCGCCCCGGTGACCTCCTCGATGCGGTCGAGGTAGGCGCGCGCGTTCCGGGGCAGATCCGTCAGGGAGCGTGCGCCCGTCGTGTCCGCCTCCCAGCCCGGCATCGTCTCGTAGCGCGGCTCCACGTGCTCGAGCAGGCTCGTGTCGGCGGGGAAATCGCGGCGGCAGCCGCCGTCCGCGGTGCAGTACTCCAGGCCGATGGACACCTCGGCGAGGGTATCCAGCACGTCGAGCTTGGTGACCGCGAGCCCCGTGAGGCCCGCGGGCGGCGTAGCGCGCCAGGACCGCGTCGAACCAGCCGCAGCGGCGAGGGCGGCCGGTGGTGGCGCCGAACTCTCCCCCCAGCTCCCGGATGCGGGCGTCCATCTCGGGCTCGAACCCGGTGGGCAGCGGGCCGTTGCCCACGCGGGTGGTGTAGGCCTTCACGACCCCGACGACCTCGTCGATGGCGGTGGGGCCGATACCCACGCCGATGGCGGCGCCGCCCGCCGTCGTGTTGGACGACGTGACGAAGGGGTACGTGCCGTGATCCAGGTCCAGGGCGGTCCCCTGGGCGCCCTCGAGCAGGACCGAGCGGCCCGCGTCCAGGGCGTCCATCACCTCGATGCCCGTGTCGGTGGCCAGCAGATGGAGCCGGCTGCCCGAGTCCAGCGCCCGGGCCACCTCCGCATCCAGCCCGCCGTCGTCGCCACCCAGCCGTTCGCGGGCGCGTGCCAGCCCCGCCTCCACGCGCTCGCGCACCCTGGAGGCGTCCCCCAGGTCGGCGACGCGCACCCCCCGACGGCCCGCCTTCTCCTCGTAGGCGGGGCCGATCCCCCGCCCCGTCGTGCCGATCTTCTCCGACGCCCTGTCCTCGGCCGCCCGGTCCAGCGCGCGGTGGTACGGCATGAGGAGATGGGCACGCTCGCTCACGCCCACGCGCCCCTCGAGGTCGATGCCCCGCTCCCGCAGCGCGTCGTACTCCTCGAAGAACTGGAGGACGTCGAGGACGACGCCGTTGCCCAGGAGGCAGCGCTTGCCCTCGTGGAGGATGCCGGAGGGGATCTGGTGGAGGATGAACTCGTCTTCGCCCACGTGGACCGTGTGCCCCGCGTTGGCCCCGCCCTGGTAGCGGGCGATGACGTCGGCCTCCTCGGCCAGCACGTCGACGATCTTCCCCTTGCCCTCGTCGCCCCACTGGCAGCCGACGACCACGGTGCACGTGCCATGGGCCATGCTGGAGGTCCCTCCCCAGGGTTGTTTGCGTCGTTCGCGTAGGGGAGGCACGGCGCCGGGAACGGCCCGGCCGACCGCGAATTAGGGCCCTCCCCGTGGGGGGAGGGCCCTCGCTGGTGCATCCTCCGGGGGAAGCGAGAGGGGGGTCGCGGTGGCGTCAATCGGAATCAATCGGGACCGGAGGGCCCGTGCGGGCGCCACCCGCGTGGCGAACGCGGCGCGGGCGGGGCGGGCGGGCCCCCTTCCGCCGTCGGGCGCGAGCCCTCCTCCTGACCACGCGCTCGCCGCTGGGCCTGCTGGCCCCCTATCGGCGCGTCCTGGAGGTCCCCCATGTGCCGGCCCTGGTGGTGGGTTCGCTGCTGGGGCGCCTGCCCTACGGGATGTCCTCGCTGGCGCTGGTGCTCTTCCTCGTGGCCCAGACCGGCTCGTTCGCCGCGGCCGGCGCGGTCGCCGCGTCCGTGGTGCCGACGCGCTCCGTGCTCGAGCAGCAGCCGGACCCCGTCGAGGTCGTGCCAGTCGAGCTTGCGGACCAGCATGAGCGAGAGGCTCTCGTCGGTGAGCTGCCCGGTGCCGAGGAG
>JAHWKH010000109.1 GCA_019347995.1 Gemmatimonadota bacterium
CCACGTCGCAGGATCACGTCCTCGAGGTCGCCGGGCACGGCGGCCGGCGTCCCCGTCCGGGGCGACTGCCAAGCGGCGGCTTCGTCGGCTGACTGCAGGTCGCCTGCCCGCTGCATGGCCGTGACGAGTGGGAACTCGAGTGGCTCCTCGGCCAGGATCTCGATCCAGCGGTCGGGCCCGTAGTGCGCCTGGTGCAGCCCCTTGGCCCGGAACCGCTTCGATTCGCGGTCCACCAGGGCGTCGGCGCCGAGGCGCTGCACGAAGCGGCGGAGCTCCCCGGGCGAGGCCGCCCGCTGCCTCAGGTCCACGAAATGGGTCTTCACGCGGCGCTCGGAGAAGAACCGGAGCGCCTTGCGGGTGTCCAAGCACCCCTTCGTGCCGAACACCTGCACCTCCATGGCCACGCCCTGCTACCGGTAGTTCCCGAAGGACAGCTCCACGCCCCAGTCCTTCGAGCGCAGGAACGCCATGACCTCCTGCAGCGTGTCCCGGGACGGGCTCGTGACCCGCAGCTCGTCTCCCTGGATCTGGACCTGGACCTTCTTGAAGCCCTCGTCCCGCACGGCCTTGGAGATCTCCTTGGCCGTCTCCTGGGGGATGCCCTGCTTGAGCCCGACGGTCTGGCGCGCGCGCCCCAGCGAGCCCGTGTCCACCTCGCCCTCGTCCATGTTCTTCAGCGAGACGCCCCGCCTCACCATCTTCTCCCGGAGCACGCCGAGGAGCTGCTGGAGACGGTATTCGTCGTCGGCCTCGAGCTGGATCGCCGGCGCCTTCCGGTCGAACTCGATGGTGCAGTCGGTGCCCTTGAAGTCGTAGCGGGTGGCGATCTCCTTGAGGGCCTGGTTCACGGCGTTGTCGACCTCCTGGAGGTCCACGCCGGTGGTGACGTCGAACGAGCTGCTCTGGGCCATGGGACGCTGCCGTCTGCGTTGGATGTGCGGAGGAAGAGGGACCGGTAATGTAGCGCGGTGTGGGCGTGGACCCTACCGCGCCAGCTCCTCGAGGAACGCCTGGCCGTAGCGCTCGAGCTTGGCGGGTCCGACCCCCGGCACGTCCAGCAGCTCCACGGCCGTTGCGGGCCGCCGCTGGGCCATCTCGCGCAGCGTGCGGTCGTGGAAGACGACATAGGCGGGGACGCCCTTGGCGTCGGCCAGGCTCTTGCGAAGATCGCGCAGCCGCTCGAAGAGCTCGGCGTCGCCCCCGGCCAGGTCGGGCACGGGCGTGCGGGCCGACGACGTCCGGCTCGCCGTCGCTCGCGTCCGACCCCCACCGCGCCGCAGCATGGCCTCGGCGGCGCGCTCGGCCACCGTCTCGCCCGTGCAGACGTCACAGAAGGCGCCGCAGGGCTCCATGGCCTCGTCGAAGTGGCGGAGCACAGCCTGGTGACGGCACCCGCCCGCCTCGGCCAGCTCGAAGAGGTCCACGGTGGTCTGGCGCTTCTGGCGGCGCAGGTCCGGGTCCTCGATGCCGTCGAGGAAGCGCTCGTGCAGCTTCACGTCGGCCCACGAGTAGAAGAGGATGCAGTCGCTGGGCAGGCCGTCGCGCCCGGCCCGACCCATCTCCTGGTACCAGGACTCCACGTCCTTGGGCAGGTCGCGGTGGATGACGAAGCGCACGTCGGGCTTGTCGATGCCCATGCCGAAGGCCACGGTGGCCACGACCACGTCCACGTCGTCGCGGCGGAAGGCCTCCTGGTTGCGGGCCCGGTCCGCGTCGGAGAGGCCGGCGTGGTAGGGCAGCGCGCGCACGCCGTTGCTCGACAGGAAGTCGGCGGTGCTCTCCACCGAGCGGCGGGAGAGGCAGTAGACGATGCCGCTCTCGCCCTCCCACTCGCGCACCAGGGCCAGGATCTCCTTCCGCGTGTTGCCGCCCTCGCCCTTCTTGCGGCAGCCGATGCGCAGGTTCTCCCGGAAGAAGGAGCCCTTGTACCCGGCGGGCTTCCTCATGCCGAGCTGCCGCAGGATGTCGGATGCGACGGCGCGCGTGGCGGTGGCGGTGAGCGCCAGCACCGGCACGTCGAGCTCCTGGCGCAGACCCCGAAGCCTCCGGTAGGAGGGGCGGAAATCGTGCCCCCACTGGGAGATGCAGTGGGCCTCGTCCACCACCAGGAGCGAGAGCGGACAGGCGCCGAGGAAGTCGCGCAGCCGGCCTTCCAGCGCCTCGGGCGCCAGGTAGACGAGCTCGTACTCGCCGCGGCGCACGGCGGCGAGGCGCCGGCTACGCTCGTCGAAGTCCAGGGTCGAGTTGATCTCGCACGCCCGGAAGCCCAGGTCGGTGAGCTGGTCGACCTGGTCCTTCATGAGGCTGATGAGCGGCGAGATCACCAGCACGGTCCCCGGGACCAGACGCGCCGGCAGCTGGAAGGTCAGCGACTTGCCCGCGCCCGTGGGCATGACCGCGATGCAATCGCGGCCGGCCATGACCGCTTCGATGACCTCCCGCTGACCGGGGCGGAAGGCGTCGTAGCCGAACATCTCCCCGAGGGCGGCCAGGAGCCGGTCGGGTGCGTCGGGCGCGGGCGTGGGGTCGGAGCCGAGCTCCAGGCTGTGCTGCACGGGCGGGATCGGCGGCGAGGAGAGTCGCGTCGGCCCCTAGGGTAACCCCCCGGAGAGGTCCGGGGAATGCGGGAGCGGGACGCCGGAAACGGGGCTCCTCCCTCCCCTCCTCCTATTCCATCCTCAGCGAGCCCACCGGGTCCACGCGCGTGGCGCGCCGCGCCGGCAGCCAGCAAGCCAGCAGCGCCACGGCCGCCAGGAGCGCCGGGACGGCCACGAACGTCACCGGGTCGTGGGGCGCCACCTCGAACAGGAGGGAGCGCACCACGCGCGCTCCGGCGAGCGCCGTGCCGAGGCCGAGGGCCAGGCCCAGCGCCACCAGCCCCATCCCCTGGCGCAGCACCATGCCGCGCACGTCGCCGGCCTCGGCGCCGAGCGCCATGCGGATGCCGATCTCCCGCGTGCGCCGGCGGGTCGCCTGGGCGATCACACCGTAGATGCCCACGGCGGCCAGCACGAGCGCGGCGGCGCCGAACACGCCCACGAGCACCAGGAGGAACCGGTCGCGCGCCAGGGCCTCGGCCACGATGTCCTCCATGGACCGCACCTCGGCGGGTGGGAGCAGCGGGTCCACCTCGGCCAGGGCCGCCCGGGCGCCGGGCATGACCGCCTCCGGCTCGCCCCGGGTCCGCAGGGCCACCGTCGCGCCGCGCGTCCAGTCCTGGTAGAGGGGCGCGAAGACCTCGGGGCGAGGCGGCGCGGAGAGGCCCTCCTGCCGCTCGTCGCCCACCACGCCGACGATGGTCCGCCACCTGGACCCGTCGGTGGGGACCGCGTCGAAGGCGATCCTCTTGCCGAGGACGTCCTCGTCGGAAAAGTGCTGGCGCACGAACGCCTGGTTCACGATCACGACCCAGTCGCCGTCGGTGACGTCCGCGTCGGTGAACGGACGGCCCGCGACCAGAGGCACGTCCATGACCTCGAAGTAGTCGGGGCTCACCTCCCGGTGGAGGATCTCCCGCCCCGCCCTCTCGGGCTCCCACGAGGCCTCGGAGAAGTCGCTGCTCCAGCCGCTGGAGGCCGGGGAGAGCTGCCGCGCCATGGCCGCCGCCTCCACGTCGGGCAGCGCCTCCAGGCGCGCGTCCAGCGCCTGGAAGAAGCCCACGACCTCGTCCCTCGATCCGTAGCGCGTGTCCGGTGCCACGACCCGGAACGTCATCACGTCCTCCACGCGCACGCCCGGGTCGACGGAGCGCAGCCGCAGGAAGCTGCGCACCATGAGCCCGGCGCCCGTCACCAGCATCAGGGAGAGGGCCACCTCCGCGACGACCAGCGCGTGCGTGGCGCGGAGCGGCCCGCGGCCCCGGCCTCCCCGTCCTCCCTCCCGCAGCGCGCCCGCGGGCTCGGCGCGGCCCGCGCGCCACGCGGGAGGCAGCCCGAAGAGCAGCCCGCACGCCGCCACCACGGCGGCGGCGAAGAGGGCCACCCGGACGTCCAGCTCCAGGCCCGCCACCCCCGGCAGGGTGAGGGAGCGCACGCCGTCCAGCGCACGCACGCCCTGCATCCCGGCCGCGAACCCCAGGCCACCGCCCACCACCGCCAGCACGGCCGACTCGAGGAGGACGAGGCGCGCCAGACGTCCGCTCCCCGCGCCCATGGCGCGGCGCACCGCCAGCTCCTGGCCCCTCCCCTGCGCCCGCACCAGCAGCAGGTTGGCCACGTTCGAGCACGCGATGAGCAGCAGGAGGGCCACCGCCCCCAGGAGCGCCAGCAGCGGCGTGCGGCGGTCGCCCACCAGGAAGTCGTGGAGCGGCGTCATCCCCGCGCCCATGGTGGCGTTGGTCCCGGGATACTCGTCCATGAGCTGCGCCGCCACGTTGTCGAGCTGCGCCTCGGCCTCCTCGTGGGTCGCGCCCGGCTGCAGCCGGGCCACCGCCCATACCCAGTGGGCGCGCCGGAACCACACCTGGTCGCGCTGCGCCTCGGGCCACCCGTAGGCGATCCAGAGCTGCGTGTCGCCGTGGGGGAACGCGAACCCGTCGGGCATGACGCCGGCGACCTGCGCCTCGGTCCCCCCGAAGTCGACGGTGCGGCCCACGACGGAGGGGTCGCCCCCGAAGCGCGTCGTCCACGTGTCCCACGCCAGCACCACCCGGGGGCGACCGCCCTCCCAGGTATCCTCCCACGTGAACCCCTCGCCCAATGCCGGCCGCACCCCCAGGACGTCGAAGAAGTTGCCGCTCACCATGGCGTAGGCGAGCAGCTCCGCGCCCCCGGCCCCGACGAACGTGATGCCGTCGGAGAAGGAGTCGTAGATCGCCACGTCCTGAAACGCGTCCACCCGCTCGCGCCAGTCCAGGGCGTTGGCGGGGGCGGCGTTCACCTGCCACCAGTCCTTCTCCGGGTTGTGCTCCCACAGCATCACGAGCCGTTCGGGATCCTGGAACGGCAGGGGCCGCAGCAGCACGGCGTTCACCGCCGAGAAGATCGCGATGGTCGCGCCCACGCCCACGGCGACGACCAGCAGCGCCGTGGCCGTGAACGCCGGGCTCCGGCGCAGCGAGCGCAGCACGAAGCGGAAATCCTGGGCGAGCGTCTCCATGAGCGGGGCTCCTCGGGAACGGCGGCCGGAAGGGGCGGCGCGACCAGCCGCGCGGGCGCGGCGTGCGGAAGGGGCCGAGGGACCGCCGGCGCGGGCGCGGACGGCGGTGGCGATCAGGCCGGGGATCTCGCGGGCCCAGAGGAGCAGCACGGGAGCCGCTCCCCTGCGGGCGGCGTCGCGCTGCCTCGCCGCGAACGTGGCGCGCATCTCCTCGCCCGCGGCGCGGCGCAGCTCCCGGGGCAGCAGGCGCGCCAGCGCGCCGAAGAGCGCGCGGCCGAGGCGCTCCAGGCGACTCTCACGCATCGCCCGGCTCCGCCACGAGGCGCTTGGCGGCGGCCACGCCCAGGATGGCGGCGAGGCGCTCGGACTCGGCCGCGGCGACACGGCGCCCCAGCCCCGTGAGCCGGTAGTACCTGCGACGGGGATCGTCCTCTTCCTCGGGGGGCCGCTCGGCGGTCTCCTCCAGCAGCCCCTCCTCCTGCATTCGCTGGAGCGCGAGGTAGAGAGCCCCGGTGCTGGGGCTCATGGCGCCCCCGCTCCCCCGCTCCACCTCCTTGATGATGCCGTAGCCGTGACGAGGCGCATCCGCCAGCGCCACCAGGATGTGGTAGGAGAGGTGGGTCAGCGGCAGATGGCTGCGGGCGTCGCTGGGGCTCATGGCGTCGAGGAGGCCGGGGCGAATGGGTGTGCGGGATATGCGTATGCGGTAAATGCATATCCGGCCGTCAGTGGGTTGGATGCCGCACCCCCACGGTGGGTTGCACCGCCTCGCCGGGCGACCGGCACGGCCGGTGGGGCGGGCGGCGCGCGTCTCGGCGGGGCGGCGAATCGCTCCTCCCCGGCGCCGCCTTGACTCCGTCGCGCGCTCCACCCACACATGCGGACACCTCCGTCGCGCCACCCAGGATCCCAACCCATGGCCTCGAACCCGCAGGGTGA
Organism: Gemmatimonadota bacterium; assembly: GCA_019347995.1. The sequence continues at coordinate 6,037 of JAHWKH010000109.1, forward strand.
GCTGTTCGACATCGCCACCGAGCCCCGGGCGGTCCCCGTGGGCCCCGCGCCCGCGGCGCCCCGGCTGGCGGCTCTCGCCCGGCGCCTCCCGCCCCGGATCCGCCTGGGCACCTCGTCGTGGTCCTTTCCCGGCTGGGCTGGCATCGTCTGGGACCGGGAGGTGTCGGAGACGGTGCTGGCGCGCCACGGGCTCGCGGCCTACGCCCGCCATCCCCTGCTGCGGGCCGTCGGGGTGGACCGCTCCTACTACGCCCCCCTGGACGCCCCGGCGTGGCGGGCCTACGCCGTCGACGTGCCGGAGGACTTCCGCTTCCTGGTGAAGGCGACGCGCACGCTGGTGACGCCGGGCGAGAGGGCGTTCCTCGACGCGGGTGCGGCGGCCCTGGAGGTGGTCGATCCGGTCATGGAGGGACTGGCGGAGCGCGCGGGACCCATCGTCTTCCAGCTCCCGCCGCTGGATGCGCGCGCCGTCGGCGGTCCGGAGCGCTTCGCCGATCGGCTGCACCGCTTCCTGGGCGCCCTGCCCGGCGGGCCCCTGTACGCGGTGGAAGCGCGCACGCCCGCCCTGGTGGGTCCGTCGTGGGCGGCCGCCCTCCACGCGGCGGGCGCCGCCCACGTGTACACGGTCCATCCGCGCGCCGCGACCCTCGACGCGCAGCTCGCGGCGATACCGCCCGAAGCCCAGCCGGCCCTGGTGGTGCGCTGGATGCTCGGCGGGGGCCGGGGCTACGAGGAGGCCCGCGAACGCTACCGCCCCTTCGACCGCCTGGTGGACGAGGATCCGCCGGTACGCGACGCGCTGGCCCGAATGGTGGCGGCGGCCGCCGCCGCGGGCCGCGCCGGCGTGGTCGTCGTGAACAACAAGGCCGAAGGCTCCTCACCCCTGTCGGTGTTCGAGCTGGCCGCCCGGATCGCGCAGATGGTGGAGGAACCCGCGCCTACCCCGCCCCCCCCCCCGACCCCCCGCAGCGGGGCCCCCCCCCCACACCCCGGTGGGGGCCCACCGCAACGGGGGCCCCCGGGGGGGCGCCCCCCCGCCCGGGGCCCACCGGGCCACACGCGCGCGGCGCCCCCGGCGGCCAGCCGCAGCGTCAGGCCGCGGCCTCCGGCGGTCGCCGACTCAGCCGCCTCGATCGCACGGGCCAGCCCGGGCGAAAGACGGTCGCGCCGCCCCACCACCATCAGCCGGACCCCGTTCTCGACGCACCGCGGCGTCTCCCGCCGCAGGTACTCGTGCAGCAGTCGCATGATGCGACCGACCTCCTCGCCCGGACGCTCCCAGTTGTCCGACGAGAACGCGTACAGCGTCAGCGTGCCGATCCCCGACGACGGGTCGGCGGCACGCTCCACCACCGACCGCACCGACTTCGCGCCCTCCCGGTGGCCCGCGTGGCGCGGCAGGCTGCGCAGCCCCGCCCAGCGCCCGTTGCCGTCCA
>JAHWKH010000010.1 GCA_019347995.1 Gemmatimonadota bacterium
TGACCGCGTCGGCGAGGCGGTCGACGATCCCGGGCCGGGGCTCGAAGGCCGAGTCGTCCATGCCGAGGGGGTCCAGGACGGCGGTCTCCAGCGCCTCGGCGAAGGGGCGGCCGCTCAGCGTCTCCAGCGCGTAGCCCACGGTGGCGACGGCCGCGTTGCTGTACTTGACGCGCGCCTCCGGCTCGTAGACCAGGGCCGTCTCGTTCAGGCTCCGCACGGTGGCCGCCAGGGAAGGCGCGGTGTGGTCGAAATAATTGCCCACGGGCGGCTCGCGCACGAAGCCGGAGCGGTGGGTCATGAGCTGACGGAGCGTCGGCTCCCGGTCGTACGGGTTCCGCGGGCGGACGTCCGGGACGTACGTGGAGGCGGGCGCGTCCAGGTCGACGCGGCCGGCCTCCACGAGCTGCATGACGGCGATGTCCGTGAAGAGCTTGGAGACCGACCCGACCCGGTGGACCGTGGCGGCGTCGGCCGCGACGGAATCGGTCAGGTCCTCGTATCCGAACCCCCGCGCCCAGACGACCTCGTCGCCGTCCACCAGCGCCACCGACATGGCGGGGATGTCCTTGGCGGCCATCTCCCGCTCCACGAAGGCGGCGACGCGCTCGCCGACCTCCCGCCACGGACCCGGAGCCACGACGGAGGCCGCCCCCGCGGCGGAGCCGCGTGCCGGTGCCGTGTCCCCCGGAGCGCACGCGGTCAGCGCCAGCGTCGCCAGGAGGAGGGCGGGAAGCGCGGGGCGTGGAAGCATCGGATCGGACCTCGTGGCGGGGGAACGGCCGGCGCCGCCGAGGGGCCGGCTCCGATGTATAACACGCCCCGCGCCCGACGGGATACGGCGGCGGACGCCCCTGCGAGGCGTGTGTCGATGGCGCGCCCAGCGTCGCGGGCGTCACGGGATCCGACGGCCGCTCCATTGCGTCATCGCGGCGCCGGTGGTTTCATGGCGGGGACACCCCGGGGCGGGAGCGCGTGGAGGTGACGGCGTCGTGGACGGCGGCGGCGCGCTCCCCGGACGCGGGACGGATTTCCGGAGCGAGGAGGCTGCATGGGGAGCATCGCACGAGGGGACCGCGGGGACGGGCGCCGGAGCGTCGGGCTCGCGGCAACGCTGGCCGGGGCGGCGGCGCTCGGCCTGGCGCCCGCCGTGGCCGCGCAGGCGGCCGCCGACCTTTCCGAGGACGTGCGGCGCTATGTGGCCGTGGACGCCCCGGTGGTGGCCATCACCAACGTGACGCTCCTCGACGGCACCGGCGCGGCGGCGCGCCGCGGCCAGACCGTCGTCGTCCGGGATGGACGCGTCGACGAGGTGGCGGCGTCGGCCCTCTACGACGTCCCGGCCGGGGCCCAGGTCATCGACGGCACGGGCCACACGCTCATCCCGGGCCTGGTGGGCCTCCACAACCACCTCTACTACACGGCCGCCGGCGGCCGCGCCGCCCAGCTCTCCTACAGCGCGCCACGCCTCTACCTGGGCTCGGGCGTGACCACCGTGCGCACCACGGGGAGCCGCAACGCGTACGCCGAGATCAACCTGAAGCACGAGATCGAGGCGGGGCGCCAGCCGGGCCCGCGCATCCACATCACGGCGCCGTACATCACGGGCGGCACGGGCGCCACCACGATGACGCTGCTGGACACGCCGGAGGAGGCGCGCCGCTTCGTGGCCTACTGGGCCCAGGAGGGCGCCACCTGGCTCAAGGCGTACACGAACATCCGGCGCGCCGAGCTGGGCGCCGCCATCGACGAGGCACACCGCCACGGCATCAAGGTCACCGGACACCTGTGCTCGGTGAGCTTCACCGAGGCGGTGGAGCTGGGCATCGACAACCTGGAGCACGGGCTGCTCACCAACACCGACTACGACCCGGAGAAGCAGCCGGACCGGTGCAGCCCCAACACCATCGTGGAGTCGGGCGGGGTCGACCCGACGAGCCGCGAGGTCCAGGCCACATTCCGGGCCATGATCGACGCGGGCGTCCCCATGACGTCCACGCTGGCGGTCTACGAGCTCTTCGTGCCGGACCGGAGCGTGACCGATCCACGCACCCTGCAGGCCATGACCCCCGACGTGCGCGAGGCGTACCTCGCGGCGCGGCGGCGCATCGACGAGACGCGCCAGGGCATCTCGCCGGAGGCCTTCGCCAACGCCATGGCGTACGAGAAGGCGTTCGTGGAGGCGGGCGGCGTGCTGGCGGCGGGCGTGGACCCCACCGGCAACGGCGGCGCGCTGCCCGGCTACGGCGACCAGCGCAACTTCGAGCTGCTCAGGGAGGCCGGCTTCTCGCCCGAGGAGACCGTGCGCATCATGTCGGCCAACGGTGCCGCCGTGCTGGGAGAGGACGGGCTGGGCACGGTGGCGCCGGGCCGCACCGCCGACCTGGTCCTCCTGCGGGGCGACCTCACCGCCGACCCCGCCGTGATCCGCAACGTGGTCACCGTCTTCAAGGGCGGCGTCGGCTACGACTCGGCCCGCCTCCTCGAGGGCGTGAAGGGTCGGGTGGGGATCAGCTGATGCGCCGCCCCGCCGGAGTGAGCGGCCGCGGGTCTTCGAGGCCGCGCCGGACCGGCTCCGCGGCCGGCGGGCTCGCCGTTCTCGGCGGCGCCCTCCTGCTGCTCTGCGGCGTCGCCTCCGCGGCCCCGGCCGGCGTCGCGGCCCAGAGCGCGGACGAGCCCTCGCCGGAGGTGCGGGCCGCGGTGCTCGCGCCGGTCCAGCGTCTCTTCGACGCCATCAACAGCGGCGACGCGGCCCTGGCCCGGGAGGTGATGAGCCCCGACGCCCACGTGGCCATGCTGGGTCCGGGAGGCGTCGTCCTCGGCGCCGACGGCCTGGCCGACATGGTGGCGGGCGCCACCGAGACGTGGGTCGAGCGGATGTGGAGCCCCGAGGTCCGGGTGCGTGCCGACCTGGCCTCGGTGTGGGCGCCGTACGACTTCTACCGGGACGGACGCTTCAGCCACTGCGGCATCGACGCCTTCCACCTGGAGCGGCGGGAGGCCGGGTGGCGCATCGTCTCGCTGGTTTGGGTGCGGGAGCAGCCTCCGGCCTGCGCGCTGCATCCGGAGGGGCCGCCGCCGTGACGACCCTGGAGGTCCGGACCCCGGAGCGCGAGGCCATGGTGGACATCGGGCCGCGCGTGGCGGAGGCGGTGCGCGCCAGCGGCGTCGATGAGGGGGTGGTGCACCTGTGGAGCCTCCACACCACCTGCGCCCTCACCGTCAACGAGAACGCGGATCCCGACGTCCAACGGGACATGGTCCGGAAGATGCAAGCGCTCGTTCCCCGCCAGGAGCCCTTCTACCGGCACGCGGAAGGCAACAGCGATTCGCACGTGAAGACCAGCCTGTTCGGTCCCGGTCTCATGCTGCTGGTGCACGACGGCGAGCTGGTGCTGGGCACGTGGCAGGGCGTGTTCCTCGCGGAATGGGATGGGCCGCGAGTCCGCCGGGTGGCGGTCAAGGCCGTGGCATGCTGACCGTTGACATCGCACCCCCCCGGCATACCTTGGCGCCGAGTCGCCCCTGGCCCCTGTCCCGGCCGGGGAAGTCACCCCAGGAGGAGATGGAGATGAAGCAGCAGTCCGGCTGGAACGAGGACGAGTCGATTTCCCTCACCGCGCTGCACGCTGCGTACGGCGACGAGGACGACGAGTGGGAGGAGGAGGAGCTGGAAGAGGACGACGACGACTGGGACGACGAGGACGAGGACGACGACGAAGGCTGGGACGAGGACGAGGACGAGGAGGAGGACTGGGAGGAGGACGAGGACGAGTACGAGATGGGCCGTCGCGGCAGGCCGCCGCGGCCCGAGTGGGACTGAGCCTCCCGATCCATCCCGACGACCCGCCGCCCCGACCGAGCCGTCGGCCGGGGCGGCGTCGTGGTCAGCGCTCGATCGGCGCCCGCACCAGGTTGCCCCACTCCGTCCAGGAGCCGTCGTAGTTCTCGCACTCCTCGAAGCCGAGGAGGTAGGTGAGGACGAACCAGGTGTGCGAGGAGCGCTCTCCGATGCGGCAGTACGTGATGACGGGCTCGTCGGGATCGAGCCCCGCCCCCCGCAGATAGATCTCCTTCAGCGCGTCGGCCGGGAGGAAGAGGTGGCTATCGGGATCCACCGCGCGGCTCCACGGCACGTTCTGGGCGCCGGGGATGTGCCCGCCCCGGAGCGCCCCCTCGTTGGGGTAGTCGGGCATGTGCATCCGCTCGCCGCTGAACTCCTCTGGGCTACGCACGTCGATGAGGGCCTTCTGCCCCTCCATGTGAGCCATGACGTCATCGCGGAAGGCCCGGATGCGGGAGTCGTCGCGGGGGCTCACATCGATGTCGCCCTCGGGGAGGAGGGCACCTCCTCCGTCATCTCCCGCCCCTCGTCGACCCAGCGGGCCCGGCCGCCGTCCATGATCCTGACGTTCTCGATCCCGAACAGCTCGAGCACCCAGAAGGTGTAGGCGGCCCACCAGTTGTTCTTGTCGCCGTAGAGGACGATGGTGTCGCCGCTGCGGACACCGAGGCGGCGCAGGAAGGCCTGGAGGCGCTCGTGGTCCAGGTAGTCGCGGGTGATGGGGTCGTTCAGGTCCCGCTCCCAGTCGACCTTCTGCGCTCCCGGGATGTGCCCGGTGTCGTAGAGGAGCACGTCCTCGTTCGACTCCAGGAGCTTCACCGAATCGTCGCCGAGCCGCTCCGCCACCCATTCGGTGGAGACGAGCACGTCGGGCCGGGCGTAGCCCCGCTTCTCGATGGACGCCGCCGCGTCATCCGCCATGATTTCCCTCCTCTCGGGTACGGGTCGCCGTGTCCGGACGGCCTGAGGGCGAGCGGTACCCGGGTGCCCGGGACGGGATCCGCACCCTCCACCGGCTCCGTCCGCCGCCGGGGCTCGTGGTGACGCCGGGGCGGACCTCCGCCGTGTGGGTGGGGGTGGCGGCCCTGGCGGCCTGCGGGGGCGCCCGCGCGCCCGCATCCGCCGTCCCGTCCCTCGAAGCCGCTCCCGACGCGGCCTCGACGGCTCCGTCCTACGAGGTGTACGTGGCCAACGAGTCCTCCGACATCGTGAGCCGCGTGTCGTTCGAGCCGGGCCGGGGCGCGCGCCTGGTGCGCGACACGCCCGTGGGCCTGCTGCCCGGCGAGATCGACGGGGCCCACGGCGTCACGGTGGCGCCGGACGGCTCGGGCGTCTACGTCACCCTGGCCCACGGCACGCCCTACGGCTCGGTGTGGCGGCTCGACATCGACGGGGACACCCTCACCGGCCGCACCGAGCTGGGGCTCTTCCCCGCCACCTTGGGGGTCACGCCCGACGGTAGCCTCCTGTTCGTGGTCAACTTCAACCTCCATGGCGACATGGAGCCGTCGGACGTGTCGGTCGTCCATACGCCCACCATGCAGGAGGTGACGCGGATCCGGACGTGCCTGATGCCCCACGGCAGCCGTGTGGACGGGGCCGGCGCGCGCCACTATTCGGTGTGCATGCACTCGGACCAGCTGGTCGAGATCGACGTGGGCACGCTGGAGCTCTCGCGGCGCTTCTCTCTCCTGCCCGGCCGGGAGGGCCCGCTGGCTCTCTCCGAGGGCGGAGAGGTACGCACGCCGGGCGGAGGCGCGGCCGCTGCGGGAGAGCACGCGAGGCACGTCTCCGCCGGGGCGGCCGTTGATCGTGGCGGGGGCGGAGAGGCCATGGCGGACGCCGTCTGCTCGCCCACGTGGGCCGAGCCCGGCGAGGGGTCCGGGGCGGGCCGCCACGTCTACGTGGCCTGCAACCGAAACGCCGAGATCCTCGAGGTGGACGTGGAGCGGTGGGAGGTGACCCGCCGCTTCGCCACCGGAGCGGGCCCCTACAACCTCGAGGCCACGGCCGACGGCCGTTGGCTGCTGGCGACCCTCAAGGGGGAGCAGGCCCTGGCCGTCATCGATCTGGAGAGCGGCGCCGAGATCGCCCGCATCCCCACCACGCGCCCCGTCACCCACGGGGTCGTGGCCAGCCACGACGCGCGCTGGGCCTTCGTCACCAACGAGGCGGTGGGCGGCACGCGGGGGACGCTGGACGTGGTGGACCTGGGCACCCGGCGGCGGGTTGCGAGCGTGGAGCTGCATCACCAGCCGGGCGGCGTCGACGTGAGGCCGCCCGGGGACCGGTGAGCCCTTCCTGAAGCCGCCGGTGGAGGGGGGCTCCGGGAACGGGGCGTCCGCGGCCCGCATCCGCGCCGACGTGGAGGCCCTGGCCGGCGAGCGCCATCCCGGGTCCTCGCCCCGGGCCCTGGAAGCCGCCCTCGTCCACGTGGAGGAGCGCCTGGCGTCCCTGGGTCTCGAGCCTCGCCGCCACCCCTTCACCTACCGGCGGCGGCGGTACGAGAACGTGGTGGCGCTCCAGCCCGGACGCGACCCGTCGGCGCCGCGCGTCCTGGTGGGCGCACACGTCGACACCATGCCCGGGACGCCCGGCGCCGACGACAACGCCTCGGGCGTGGCGGGCATGCTGGAGGCGGCGCGGCTGCTGGAGGGATTCCGGGGCGAAGCGCCCGTGGAGTGGGCGGCGTTCAACCTGGAGGAGCTGCAGGCGCTGCGGGTGCCGGGCTACCGCATCGGCAGTCGGCGCTTCGCCGCCCACGCGCGCCGCTCCGGGGTGCGCTACCGGGGCGCGCTGGTCCTGGAGATGATCGGGTACCGCTCCGGCGAGCCGGGAAGCCAGCGCATTCCGTTGCCCATCCGCTGGATGGACCTGCGGCGCACCGGCGACTATCTGGCCGTCATCGGAGACACCCGCTCCCGCCCGCTCCTGGACACGTTCCGGGCGGCGGCCGCCGCGGCCGTTCCGGACCTGCCCGTGGTGACCTTCCACTCGCCGCTGCGGGGCTGGCTGGTGTGGGCGACCCGCCGGAGCGACAACGCCTCCTTCTGGTCGGAGGGCTACCCGGCGCTCATGCTCACCGACACCGCAGACCTGCGCAATCCGCACTACCACCGGCGCAGCGACCTCCCACCCACCCTGGACTACGACTTCGCGGCGGCGGTCACCGACGCCCTGATCGAGACGGTGCGGAGGCTGGCGGAGTCGGGGCGGGACGCGCGCCGCTGAGCGGCGGGCCGGGATGCCCGGGTCTGTTGCGCGCTCGAACGACGCGCGCCGATGTTGCCCCCGTCGTCCCCCCCCCGGATCCTCGGGCGGCCGGGGCGGTAGAGGGAGGCCGACGAGCCGCCGGAGCCCGGCGATCATGGACGAGGGGAGAGGGACGCGCCGATGTATCCGATGACGCCGTGGGTGAAGCGGCTCCTGGTGGCCAACGTGGTCATGTTCCTGCTGACCGCTTCGGCGCCGGTGCTCTATTCGGCGCTGGCGCTCGTGCCCCTGGCCGTGTTCTCGCGACCGTGGTCGCCGGTGACGTACATGTTCCTCCACGCCGGCCTGGGCCACCTCTTCTTCAACATGATCGGGCTGTTCTTCTTCGGCCCCCGGCTGGAGGAGCGCCTCGGAAGCCGGGACTTCCTGTGGCTGTACTTCCTGGGAGGGATCGGCGGCGCGGCCTTCTCGTTCTTCTTCGCGCCCCAGTACCCGGTGGTCGGCGCCTCGGCGGCCGTCTACGCCGTCCTCCTGGCGTTCGCCATGTTCTGGCCCCGGGAGCGCATCTACATCTGGGGCGTCCTGCCCGTGGAGGCGTGGCTCCTGGCGACGCTCCTGGTGCTGGGCAGCCTGTGGTCGGGGATCTCGGGAGGGCGCTCGGGCGTGGCCCATTTCGCCCATCTGGGCGGCCTCGCCTTCGGCTTCGGCTACCTCAAATGGCGGGAATGGCGCCGTGGAGCCTCCCGGCGCGACTTCCAGCGGAAGGTCCAGGAGACACCGTCGGTCGGCGGCACGGAGCGGTCGGCGATCAAGCGGTGGAGAGGCATCGACGTGGCCACCCTGCACGAGATCAACCGGGAGGAGGTGGAGGCCCTCCTGCGAAAGGTCGACAACGGCGGCGTGAAGAGCCTCTCGGCCGACGAGCGGGCGTTCCTCGACCGGATGTCGGGCCGCTTCCACTAGAACGTGACTGCCCCGGGCTATCCCGTTCCCGCGCGCATCCACCGGGTCGAGGACGTGGTGCAGCGCAGCCGCTTCCTCACCACGCTGGCCCACGCCCCCACCTCCGACGCCGCCCACGCCTTCGTCGCCCGGGTGCGTGACGAGCTCCCCGACGCCACGCACCACTGCTGGGCGTTCGTGGCCGGGCCGCCTGGGAGCACCGCCCACATGGGCATGAGCGACGCAGGAGAGCCCCACGGCACAGCCGGCCGCCCCATGCTGACGGCGCTCCTGCATGGTGGGGTCGGCGAGGTGGTAGCCGTCTCCAGCCGCTGGTTCGGCGGTACCAAGCTGGGGACCGGCGGGCTGGCGCGGGCCTACGCGGGTGGCGTCACCCACGCCCTGGAGAGCCTCCCCACCGAGTGGAGGGTGGAGCGTCGGCGCAGGGACGTGGTGGTGGGCTACGCGCACGTCGACGGGCTGCGCCAGCTCATGGACGAGCTCGACGTGACCCTGATCGAGGAGGTCTACGGAGCGGAGGTGCGCTACGTGGTCGGCGTACCCGAGTCGGCGGAGGCGTCGTTCCGGCGCCGGCTGGCCGACCTCACGTCCGGGGAGGCGCGCGTGGGCGAGAGGTGAGGCTAGGAGCCTGTCCGAGTAATGCCCCTACCGGGGGCGCAGAGCCAGCACCGGCCCCCCGGCTCCCCGGATCACCTTGTCCGCCACGCTACCCAGGAGCGCCCGTTCCATCCCGCTGCGCCCGTGCGTCGCCATGGCCACCGGGTCGTCGCCGGCGTGCTCCAGGATCGCGTGGGCGGCGTGCTGGTCCGTCACCACCGTCGCGTCGACCTCGAGGCCGCGGGCGCGCATGCGCTCCGCCACCTCGCCGAGGTAGCGCTCCGCCGCGTCACGGGCGTCGTCCACCACCTGCCGGCTCATCTCGATGGTGTGGGGCAGGTAGGGCGACATGGGCCCGATGGGGTAGGCCACGGCCCGGATCAGCGAGAGGGGCGCCTCGAAGAGCTCCGACAGCCGGGCGGCTCCGTCCAGCGCGCCTTCCGCGAGCGGCGATCCGTCCAGGGGCACCACGACCCGGCTCACGTCGGAGGCGGTGAAGTCGGGCGCATCGGACCCCTGCGGGGGCCGGACGAGGAGCACGGGCCGGTTCACGCGGCGCACGCAGCCGTCGGCCACGGATCCCAGCCATACGCGCGAGACGGCGCCGCGCCCGTGGGTGGCCATGACCACCACGTCCGCCGGCCACGCCTCCGCTTCGTGGCGGATCTCGTCCACCACGCCGCCCTCGCGCACGGCCGTGCTGATGTCCTGCTCCGTGGTCGCCACGAGCTTCTCCCGGAGCTGCTCCAGGTAGTCCCGCGCCCAGGTGCGGGCGGCCTCGTCCCGATCGCCGTAGGCGAAGGCGGGGACGGCCTCGTGCACCGCCACCAGGCGGACGCAGCCGCCCCCCCTGCGCGCGAGCGTCAGCGCCAGGGGAAGGGCGGCCTCCGCGAAGGTCGAGCCGTCGAGGGGCACCAGCATCCGGTCGAACATGATGGACTCCTTTTCTCCAGGCGTGGACGGAGGCGCCACGAGGCCCAAGCTCGGGGGGGCGCAGCCGTCGTGCCACCTCGCCGATCTCCCCGAGCGGCCGTCGGACGGCGGCGTCCGCCGCCCCGTACATACTCAACCGGTTGATACACAGGAATTTATGGCGCCATCCGGGGCGGGTCCGTCCACCGGCCCGATCTTGTCACGACCCTTGCAGTAGCGAAAGCAGTGTGTGGTATTGGCTTCGCTCCTGACGGACGACGACCGATGGAACATAGAACGAGCGCGAGGGGGTGGGCGCCGGCCCTTCTTGCCCTTCTCGCCCTGCCCCTGACGGGGTGCGACGCCATCTCGGAGGCGACCTCGCCCCAGGTGACGGCCCAGGAGTACCTCTTCAACTTCGAGAACACGATCAACGGCTGGGTGACCGAGGGCTCGAACGTGGATCCCGACGGCTCCGACTGGTCCATCGACGCGAGTCAGGCGGTGGCGGCCGGCGGCGGCCAGTCCGTGGCGTTCCAGCTCGACAGCCAGCGGGAGGACGCCCTCATCTGGATGGAGCGGGAGTTCATGCTGCGCTCCAACCGCTCCTACGACCTGACCATGACCTTCGAGTTCGCCAGCGCCGACTGGGGCCCCGGGGAGCACTGGGACCTGGTGGTGGCGGCGGGCGCGGGCCGGGTCGACATCGACGACGCCTTCCACACCAGCTCCACCGCCAACGGAGCCACGGTGGCCGACGGCTTCCGGTGGCGCTCCTTCAAGCTGCCCACCGAGCTCCGCACCGGAGACGACGGACGGGTCCGCATCGCCATCGGCGTGGGGGGTCAGTCCGTGCGGGAAGGCATCTACTACCTGGACGAGCTGGGCGTGAAGTTCGAGCTGCTGCGCTAGGAGCGGACAGGCTCCTGGCCTCCGGCGAGGGCCCGGGGTCCCGGAACCGCCACGCGCAGCGCATCGCCGAGCTCGCGGAAGCTCTCGAGCCAGGCCGCGGCCTCGGCCTCGCCGTCGGCGGCCCGCTCCGCCAGGGGCCGGGCCGCGTCGCGGTGGAGGTCGACGTAGAGGTTCTGGACCCGCCACAGCGTCACGGGCAGGCCCGAGGTCTGGAAGACGCGGGTCATCTCCAGGACGCGCTGGAGGCGCACCCGCGGCTCGGGCTCCGCGAGAAGCCGCGCCATCTCCCTCTCGAGCGCCCGCTGGGCCGAATAGGCCACGGCCTCCAGGTCCAGCGGGACCCCCGCCGCACCGGCCTCCTCCAGGGTGGCGCGCACGGCCGGAAGGTGCGGCTCCTCCTGGGCCAGGATCCGGCGCAGCTTGATGTTCAGCACGTACTCGGCGGCCACCACGAAGGGACGGGGCTGGGCGATCTCCAGATCGGCGAGGAAGCGCAGCAGGGGCGCCCGCTCCTCGTAGAGCCGGGCGAAGGCGGACTCGGCCTCCAGGATCGACGCCTCGAGGATCCGGTCCACGATGCGGCGCTGCGCGTCCCGGAAGAGGGAGCGCAACGAATAGATGGAGGCCCCGAACGCCCGGTCGAGCACGCGGATCACGCTGGTGAGGTCGGTCCGCAGGAAGGGGCGCGAGACCTCCTCCACCAGGTCGTGGTACGCCTCGTCGCCCTGGTAGGGGCGCACCCCTCCCGTCACGTTGTGGTGGCCCAGGTGAAGCACGCCGTAGATCACGTCCTCGCGCGCTCGCGTGATCAGCGACGTGACCCGCACCCGGCCTAGCAGCAGCGATGCCTGACCCGCTTCGAACCGGTGCTCCGCTTCCCGATCGAAACGGAAGCTGTAGATCCGCGTGGAGGCCTCGAAGTCCTCGAAGAGGGAGCTCACGGCGTAGTGGGCCCCGGCCTTGTCCCGGTCGACCCGGGAGCCCTCCACCGTCCTGAGGTACACGTCCCGCCCGGTCCCGGCGGAAGCGACGTTGCTCACCGCCAGGGTCAGCCGCTCCAGGAACGCCGCCTCGATCCCCTCGTCCTGGACCAGGTGGTGGGCCAGATGGATCGCCCGCCCCGCGTACTCCAGCACCTGCACGGTCTCGATGCCCGAGAGGTCGTCGAAGAACCAGCCACAGCTCGTGTACATGAGCTGCGCGTGGCGCTGGAGCTCCAGGAGCCGCAGCGCCCGGATCCGTTCGCCCTGGTCGAGGGAGCGGCTCTGCTCCGACTCGAGGAAGGCGTCCACGGAGCGCTCGCTCCGGTCGAGGATGACGTCGATGTAGCGGTCCCGTGCCTCCCACGGATCCCGGAGCAGCTTGGCCGCCTCCCACTCGTAGCGCGGCGCCAGGTCGTCGCGCAGGCCGTCCAGCGCCTCCCGCAGCGGACCGCGCCAGCGCTGGTGCCACCCCTCACCCCGTCCCCCGCTGCAGCCGCAGTCGCTCCTCCAGCGCTCCACGCCGTGGGCGCAGCTCCAGGAGGTGTCCTCGACGATGCGAGCCTCCCAGGTGGGGGGGTGGAGCTCCAGGTATTGCCCGTAGTTCACCACGTCGACGCCCTTCTGCTGCACGATGTGGCGAAGGGCGTAGGCCAGCGCCATGTCCCCGTGGCGATGATGATGGCCGTAGGTCTCGCCGTCGGTGGCGATGTGGACGAGGGGCGCCTCGTCGCCCTGGCCCCCGATCCCGTCCAGGAGCCGGCGCGCGAAGGCGGCGCCGTCGGACAAAAGCCGCTCGAAGGCCACGGCCCGGCTGAGAGATCCGTGGTACGCGAACACGGCGATGTCGCGTCCCGAAGGGAGGGCCACGCGGTAGGCCCTCCCCACGTCCTGCTCCTCCCTGAAGGGTCTCCACGAGGCGGCGTCGCCTTCCAATGGGCGGATGGCGTCGATCTGGCCGGGCGCCAGGATCGTGAACAGGATGCCCTCGGCGGCCAGCGTCTCGAGGCTGGCGACGTCCACCGCGGTCTCCGGCAGCCACATGCCCTCGGGATCGCGGCCGAAGCGGTGGCGGAAGTCGCGCACCCCCCAGCGCACCTGGGTGCGGCGATCGCGCTCGCGGGCCAGGGGCAGGATCATGTGGTTGTAGGCCTGGGCGATGGCGGAGCCGTGTCCGCCGAAGCGCTCTGCGCTCTCCCGGTCGGCGTCCAGGATGGCCGCGTAGATGTCGGGGGCCTTCTCTTCGAGCCATGCCAGCAGCGTGGGTCCCACGTTGAAGCTCATCCACGCGTAGTTGTTGACGATCTCGATGATGTAGCCGTCACCGTCGAGGATGCGCGAAGCCGCGTTGGGCGCGTAGCACTCGGCGGTGATGCGCTGGTTCCAGTCGTGGAAGGGGTGCGCCGACGGCTGGCGCTCCACCGCCTCGAGCCAGGGGTTCTCGCGGGGGGGCTGGTAGAAGTGGCCGTGGACGCAGACGTAGCCCGCGCCGCTTCCCCTCATCCCTCGCCGGGCTCCGTCCACGCGTCGTCGACCAGGTCCTCCCCCTTCTTCCCCCGCCGGCCCTTGGGGGCGCCGCCGGGACGCCGCTTTCCCGTGCCGGCCGTCTCGCGCACGCCGCCCGCCGCCGGGCTGTGGGTCCCGGGGGCGTCCTCGAGCCGTGCGCGCGGGGTGTCGTCCGCGCCGGCGTCCTCCGGCGCCTCCGCCTTGAAGAACACGCATCCCAGCGGGGGCAGCCGCAGGTTGAGGGAGTGGAAGCGGCCGTGGTACGGGACGGGGCTCGCCTCGACCTCGCCCATGTTGCCCTGTCCGCCGCCGCCGTACGTCTCGGCGTCGCTGTTCAGGATCTCCTTCCAGGTGCCGCCCCGGGTGACGCCCACGCGGTAGTTCTCGTAGACCTCCGGGGTGAAGTTGAAGACGGCCATCACCTCGTTGCCCTCCCGGTCCTTCCTGACGAACGCCAGGACGCTGCGCGCCGCGTCGTTGCCCTCGACCCATTCGAAGCCGGCGGGCTCGAAGTCCAGCTCGTGGAGCGCGCTCTCGCTCCGGTACAGCCGGTTCAGGTCGGCGACCCAGCGGCGCAGGCCCTCGTGGCGCGCGTCCTCCAGGAGATGCCACTCCAGCTGGTCGTCGTGGCTCCACTCGCGGTTCTGGCCGAACTCGCTGCCCATGAAGAGCAGCTTCTTGCCGGGCTGGGCGAACATCCAGCCGTAGAGGACGCGCAGGTTCGCGCGCTTGCGCCAGTCGTCTCCGGGCATCTTGCCCAGGATCGAGCCCTTCCCGTGCACCACCTCGTCGTGGGAGAGCGGCAGCATGAAGCTCTCGTTGAAGGCGTACACCATGCGGAAGGTGATCTCGTTGTGGTGCCAGGAGCGGTGCACCGGGTCGCGGCTCGCGTACTGCAGGGTGTCGTGCATCCAGCCCATGTCCCATTTCATGCCGAAGCCCAGCCCCCCCAGGTAGGTGGGCCGGCTCACCATGGGCCAGGCCGTGGACTCCTCCGCGATCGTCTGCACGTCGGGGTACTCGCCGTAGACCACCTCGTTGAGGCGGCGGAGAAAGCCGATGGCCTCCAGGTTCTCGCGGCCGCCGTACTCGTTGGGGATCCACTCGCCCGCCTCGCGCGAGTAGTCCCGGTAGAGCATCGACGCCACGGCGTCCACGCGGATGCCGTCGATGTGGTAGTGGTCGAGCCAGAACAGCGCGCTGGACAGGAGGAAGCTCCTCACCTCGTGGCGGCCGTAGTTGAAGATGAAGCTGTTCCAGTCGGGGTGGAATCCCTCCTTGGGGTCGGCGTGCTCGAACAGGTGCGTGCCGTCGAAGTAGCCCATCCCGTGCTCGTCGGTGGGGAAGTGGGAGGGGACCCAGTCCAGCAGGACGCCGATCCCCCGCTGGTGCAGGTGGTCCACCAGGTACTTGAAGTCCTGCGGGCTGCCGTAGCGGCTCGTGGGGGCGAAGTAGCCGGTGGTCTGGTAGCCCCACGAGCCGTAGAAGGGGTGCTCCATCACCGGGAGCAGCTCCACGTGCGTGAAGCCCGTCCGCTCCACGTGCTCGGCGAGACGGGGGGCGATCTCGCGATAGGTGAGCGGGCGTCCCCCCTCCTCGGGGACCCGCGCCCAGGAGCCGAGGTGGACCTCGTAGATGGAGATGGGAGACCGGAGCGCGTTGCGGGCCGCCCGCGAGGCCATCCATTCCTCGTCGCTCCACTCGTACGCCAGGTCCCAGACCACCGACCCTGTGCGCGGAGGCTCCTCGTGGCGGAAGCCGTACGGATCCGCCTTGTCACCGCGGTAGCGGCCCCCCGGGCCCACGACGTGGTACTTGTACCGGATCCCGGTCGGGATCCCCTCGAGGAATCCGAACCAGATGCCCGACCCCTCCAGCCGGTGGAGCGGGTGCGCCTCGACGTCCCAGTCGTTGAAGTCCCCGAGGACGCTCACGCGGCGGGCGTTGGGAGCCCAGACCGCGAAATGCGTCCCGCTCCGGCCGTCCACCTCGATCGGGTGCGCCCCCATGCGCTCGTGGAGGCGGAAGTGGCTCCCCTCGTTGAACAGGTACAGGTCCTCGGACGTCAGCAGGCTCACGTCGTCGCGTACGCCGCGCTCGGCGGCGCGGTCGGTCGGTGGAGCGTCTCTCATCATCCTCGTTCTGAAAGCGGTGACCGTCTCATCGACTCGGGCGAGTAGGCTCCCGACGGTGGCGCTCGCTGCGGCCGATGTCGCCGCACGGCGGCCGGCCGGACCAGACCTGAAGGTGACGAGAGGATGACGGCGAGTGCGAAGGCCCTCGTCGATCAGCTCCTCGGCAAGCGCCGACGTCGAGCGCCCGGAGGCGCTCGCCTCGCCCTTGAGGCGCTCGACGACGCGCTCCTCCTGGAACCTGACCGAGACCGGATGCGCCATGACTACATTGTAGTCATGGCGCATCCATCGGTGC
>JAHWKH010000110.1 GCA_019347995.1 Gemmatimonadota bacterium
CGCGCGCAGGCGCGATCTTGGCCTTCAACCACATCGCCTTTCTCGACCCGTTCGCGGCGGCTTACGCCGTGCACCTCGCAGGCAGGCGTCCCCGCTTCCTCGCCAAGGGCGAGTTGTTCGACGACAAGAGGGTTGCGTGGATCCTCAAGGGGGCCGGTCAGATCCCCGTACGGCGTGGGACCCCGGAGGCGCCGATGGCGGTGAGGATGACCAGCACGACGACGACCGCCTGGGTCGCCAGCGTCATCTCGACCCCGAACGCCTGGGCCAGGAACAGGACGGTGACCCCCTCGAACAGGGCGGTGCCGTTCATGTTCATCGTGGCCCCGAGGGGGAGCACGAAGCCGGCCACCTCGCGCGGCACGCCGAGACCGTGGGTGGCCGTGCGGATCGTGGTCGGCAGGGTGGCGTTGGAGCTCGACGTGGAGAACGCCGTCACCATGAGCGTGCGCATCCGCCTGTAGAGGATGCCCGGCCCGATCCCCGCCCCCAGCCGCGCCACCAGGCCCAGCGTGACGAACTGGTGGATCGTGAGACCCACCAGCACGACCAGCGCGTAGACGCTGAGAGACGCGAGGATGTCGAATCCGAACCGGGCGGTGACGGCGAAGATGAGCCCAGCCACGCCGAACGGCGCCAGGGCCATGGCGTAGCCGATCATCACCTCCACGGCGCGCAGCACGCCCTCCAGGACGCGGATCACCGGCTCGGCCGTGGCGCGGGGGATCTGGGTCAGGGCCACGCCCGTCACGATGCTGAAGAAGATGAGCGCCAGCATGTCGGGTCGGGCCGCCGCATCGACGGGGTTGCGGGGCACGATCTGCACGAAGGTCTGGATGCCGAAATCCGTGGTCTCGGCGGCCTCCACGCGCTCGGCCGCCTGGTCCGCGTAATCGGCCATGAGGCCTTCCCTGATCTCCGGATCCAGCGCGTCTCCCGGGCGCACCACGTTCACGAGCGCCAGCCCCAGCATCACGGCGGCCCCCGTGGTGAGGAGGAAGAAGGCGAACGTGCGCGCGCCGATGCGCCCCAGGCGTGCCACGTCACCGAGGCCTGCGACCCCCAGCACCAGCGACGTGAAGACGAGGGGGACGACCACCATGAACAGCATGCGCAGGAAGACCTGGCCCACGGGCTGGGCCACGTTCTCCACGAGCCAGTCCAGGGCCGGGGCGCCGCCCCAGAAGGTGTTGGATGCCACCCCGGCAACGGCGCCGAGCGCCAGGCCGAGGAGGATGCGGGTGTGGAGGGCCATCCGGGGACGGCCAGCGGCTGGATCGGCGTTCAAGGAGGGACGACGGAAGGGAGTGGGCGGCCGGCCGTCGCCCGGGAGCGGGAGGCGGGGAATCGCTCCCGGATCGGAAGCTCGATACGCGGGCCGCCCCCGTCAATCGGGCCGCGCTCCGGGGCGCCTCGGGACGGCCCCCACGGCGAAGGCGGCGCGTGGGAGGGGTCCGATGCGGTGACCGCATCGCCCTCGCGCCGCCCAGGCGGTTCGCGTCGGGACGCTGCGTCAGCGGCGCATGGCCACGCTGAAGCTGGAGAGCGCGAGGTGGTTCTCGAGCGACCAGCGCACGAGGCCACCGGGCTCCACCATGATCGGGCGGCTCTGGTGCATCCGCTGCGAGCCTATCGGATCGGCTACGAGATGCAGATCACCCGCTCTCGCGTTCAGGGACCGGGGCAGATCGAAGCGCTGGCTCGAGCCCGTGGTGACGGTGCCCAGCCGGACGCGGGTCCCCCCGCGGACGGCGTGGACGGTCATGTCCATCCAGTTGTTGTTCGTGACCTCCACCTGGACGGACCGGTCCACGCTCGTTCCGTCGGAAGGCGTCGCGTAACGCGCGCCGGAGCACGCGCTGAGTAACGTCGCTGCGGCCAGGATCGCCAGGGTTGGCCGTGCCGTTGGCATGTGCATGGTTCTCTCCCAGAATACACAAGCGGGCGCCCCGAGGGACGCCCGCTCATTCGTGATCATCGCAGGGTTTTTTATATCCCTCGACTCTCTCTACAGCAGGGTCCGTGCCCCCCGGGAGAGACGACAGAAATGATGGCGTGAGCCGCGAAATTCCTGGAACATCGGCGCCGCAGGACGGCCGCCGGGATCAGCTGCCGGGCCTCGCTCCGACGCGCGACGCCACCGCCACGGCCGAGCCCGTGAAGGCCGCTTCCACGGCCCTGCCGACGGTGCCGGCCGGGGAGGCGATACCCAGCAGCCAGAGCGTGGTCCCGGCCGTGTCCATGGTGCTGATACCGGCGTCCAGGGAAACCCCCCGGGCCACGCCCTCGCCCCAGGCGATCCAGGGGATGGTGACGTCGCGGGGATCCTCCGAGCCGTGGTCGCGTCCGTGGCCCCCGTGGTCGGCCGTGACGAGCAGCGTGTACTCGCCGGGACCGAACGCGGCGTCCGCCGCCTCCAGCAGCCGCGCGAGCTCCTCGTCCACCTCCCGCACCGCCCAGCCGTACGGTCGACTCATCCAGCCCATGAGGTGTCCGGCGAAGTCGGCGTCGCCCAGGTGCACGAACAGCAGGTTGGGGCGGTGCTCGTCCAGGTACCTCTCGGCATCCCCGACCGTGCGCTCGGCGCTCCAGAAGCCCGGCCACCGGGAAGGGGACTGGCCGTAGTTCAGCGTGCCCGGCACCTGGAGGTGGCGGAACTTGCGCTTGCTGAAGAAGGCCGCCGTCTCGAATCCCGCCCGGCGCGCCGCGGCGAAGATGGTGGGGGTGGCCACGTGCCCGTGCTCGCCGAGCTGCTCGCTGTTCCAGGTGACCCCGTGGACGTCGACCTCCGTGCCGGTCAGCATCGAGGTGTGCGACGGCAGCGTCTTGCTGGGGAGGACGGTGCTGGCCTCGAGGGAGTGGCTCCCTTCGCGCATCAGGCGCTGGAGGGTGGTCGCCCCGAAGCGCTCGATGGCGTCCGGGCGGAGCCCGTCGATGGATACTACGATCACGTGGTCCGTCACGGCTCCGCTCGCCGGCGCGGCGGCTCGTTCGGCCGACGCGGGATCGAGCGAGGTGAGGTGTCGGCCGCCGCAGGATGCGGTGGTCACGACGAGAGCGGTGGCCACGAGGGCCGGAAGGAGGTTGCGGATCATGATGTCGGGTGGAGGCGTGGAGATGTGCGTCGTTGTCTACACGGAGACGGCGCCCGGGGATCCGCCACGGATCGTCCTCGCACGCTTCCTGCGCCACGCCGGACGCGACCGCCGGCCGGAACATACGGCCACAGCGCACGCCCCCGAAACCCGGCAGGTCCCGGGAGAGGCACGTCCCATGGAGCACCGCTTCGGATCCCACACCGTCGATACCGGGGGCATGGACATGGCCGTGCGCCGCGCCCGCGCAGCCGGCCTCGACGCGGTCCAGATCTTCACGGCCATTCCGAAGTTCTACAACGACAAGGCCAGCATCCGGGAGGACCGCGTGCGGCGCTTCCAAGAGGCGCTGGCCGAGACCGGGATCCGGGCCGAGGACGTCATGGTGCACGCCTCCTACATCGTGGGGGGCGCCACGCCCAAGCCGGAGCAGTGGGAGCGCGCCGCCGGAGGGCTGGCCAAGGAGATGGAGCGCTCGACCCTCCTCGGGGTCGGGGGCGTGTGCTTCCATCCCGGCTCGTCGGGTGGCGACGCCCTGGAAGCCACGGCGCAGAGGGTGGCGAAGGCCATGGCGCGGGCCCTGAAGGGCGTGGACGGCTCCACCAAGCTATGGCTCGAGAACACCGCCGGCGCCGGGACCACGTTCGGCCGCACGCCCGACGAGCTGGGGGCGGTCCTCGCGCACCTGCCCCGGGCCCTCCGATCCCGCACGGGCTACGGGCTCGATACCTGCCACCTCTTCGCGGCCGGGCATGACATCTCCGCCTCGCCCGACGCACTGAAGGAGGTGCTCGACGCCTTCGAGGACGCCGCGGGCGAGCCTCCGGCCTTCTTCCATCTCAACGACAGCGAGGGGGAGCTGGGCTCGAACCTGGATCGCCACCGGCTGCTGGGCGAGGGTCGCATCGGGACGGAGCCGTTCCGATGGCTCCTGCGCGATCCCAGGAGCCGAGGGGTGCCGCTGGTGCTGGAGACGCCGCAGAAGAACGCCGAGCCGGAGCCCGACGACCCCGCCGCCGACCCGTGGGACGCCCGCATGGCGTCGCTTCTCCGCGAGCTGGCGGACGCGTAGAGGGCCGTCGAGGAGTGCAGCGGGGTGCGTCACGCGCCCGAACGTGTCAGAATGGCCAGCGCACGCTCCGGCCGGGCTACGACCCGGCCGAGATGGGCCGCGGACCTCCGCGGACCGCCCCCGACACCGTGAGGAACGCATGAGGAGGACAACCGTCCGGACGCCCCTGGCCGGCCTGCTCGCCGCTCTCCTGGCCGGCGGCGCCGCCCCCGCCGGCGCACAGGTCGCCTGGGCCCCCGTGGCGCAGGGGCAACCGCGCACGGCCGCGGAGCTGTCGGGCTTCCAGCGTCACACGCGCCACGCGGAGATGTGGGACTACCTGGAGGCGCTGCGGGGCACCACCACTTCGATGCGCCTGGGTACCTACGGCCAGACCCGGGAGGGCCGCGACCTGCCCTACGCGGTGTTCAGCCAGCCGCTGGTCTCCGAGCCGTGGGAAGCCTGGGCGCTGGGGCGCCCCGTGGTGGTCCTGGCCGCCAACGTCCACGGCGGGGAGCGGACCTTCCGCGAGGGGCTGCTGGTCCTCATGCGGGACCTCGCCACGCCCGGCACGGATGCCCACGCCCTCCTGGACGACGTCACCGTGGTGGTGGCGCCGCAGATCAACCCCGACGGCTTCGAGGCCAGCGAAGGCGGGCAGCGCGGCAACGCCTGGGGCATCGACCTGAACCGCGATTACATCAAGCTCGAGCACCCCTCCATCGTCCATTACGTCGACCGCATCATCGGCGCCTGGCGGCCCCACATCTTCGTGGACGGCCACAACGGCGGCTCGCGCCCCTACAACCTGAACTACCAGTGCCCGAGCCACGTCGACCCCGCGCCCGAGATCACGCTCCTGTGCGACCGGGAGATCTTCCCGGCCATCGACGCCAGGCTCGCCCGCGAGGGGCTCAGGTCGTGGTACTACCAGCGCGGTGACGAGGAGGCGTGGAACGTGGGCGGATCGCAGGCTCGCATCGGCCGCAACTACGGGGGCTTCGTCAACGCCGTGGGCATCCTCTTCGAGGCGCCCGCCCAGGAGCTGGAGGTGGGCGCCCGCGCAGGATACCTGGGCTACCTGGCGGTGCTGGAGTGGGCCGGCGCCAACGCGGACCGGCTCACGGGCGTGATCGACGGCGCCCTAGCCGAGACCATCGCGCTGGGCGCGGCCCCCCGCGGGGAGGTGACGGTACGCATGGAGTACGCGGCGGAGGACGAGCCGGTCAGCTACGACATCGTACGTCCGGCGGGCGGCGCCGAGGCGCAGCGGGGCGGCGGAATGGACGGACCCGTGGACACGATCCAGGTCAGGGGAGCGCGGCTCATGAAGAAGCCCGTCGCGCTGCGGACGCGCCCGCGCCCCTGGGCGTACCTCCTGCCCCGGGACGCGGTGGACGCCGTCGCCATGCTCCGGCGCCACGGCATCACGGTGGAGGCGCTCACCGCTCCCGCCGACCTGCGGGTGGACGCCTACACCGTGGCCGGCGTGACCCACGAGCGCGCCTACAACCACGCCGCGGCCACCGTGGTGGAGGTCGGCGATGTCGTGTCCCTGGACGAGAGCTTTCCCCGGGGGACCTACCTGGTCCCCACCGCCCAACCCCTGGGCCGTCTCGTGACGCACATGCTGGAGCCCGAGACGGAGGACAACGTGATCTACTGGAACACCATGGACGCGTGGCTGCCCAGGGGGCCGGAGACGACGCGGGAGGACGGCCGGGAGGTGGTGCGGGCGCCGCTGGTCCCGATCTACAAGCTCATGCGGCCGACGCCGCTTCCGACGCGGGTGTGGACGAGGTACGCTGAGGGCTGACATGAGCGACCACACACGCTCCATCCTGGCCGAGGTGGCGCACCGCCCCTGGCCGCTGCCCTCGGCGCCGTGGGTCATGTACCAGAGCTGGCGGCGTCTCCTGTTCGCCCACTGGCCCCTGCCCCACGACCGCCTGCGCGCGGCGGTACCGGGGGAGCTGACGCTGGACACCTTCGACGGGAGCGCCTGGCTGGGCCTGACGCCCTTCCGGGTCACCGATCTCCGTCCGCGGGGGGTTCCGGCCATCCCCGTGGGATCGGACTTCCCCGAGCTCAACCTGAGGACCTACGTCAGGGTCGGCGACCGCCCCGGCGTCTACTTCTTCAGCCTGGACGCCGGGAGCCGGCTCGGCGTGATGGGCGCGCGCGCCCTCTATCACCTCCCCTACCACGCGGCGGACATGAGCCAGGAGGAGCGAGCCGGCTGGATCCACTACCGCAGCGAGCGCTCCGACGGGGCGTCCGCCGTCTTCCAGGGGCGCTACCGCCCGACCGGGCCCGCCGCCGCGCCCGCCGCCGGGACCCTGGAGCACTTCCTCACCGAGCGCTACGCCCTCTACACCGTCCTGGGGGACGGGGCGGTGCTGCGGGCCGACATCCACCACCGGCCGTGGCCGCTCCAGACGGCCGAAGCGGTCATCGAGCGCAACACGGTGCCGGAGGCGGAGGGGCTGGAGCTCCCCGAGCGGGCGCCGCTGCTCCACTTCGCGGAGCGCCAGGACACGCTGGTGTGGGCACCGGAGCGGCTGGAGCCTCCCGGCTGACGCGTTCCGGCCGCGCGCTCCGGAGCCGCGCCGACGGAGGCTACTCCGCCCGCAGGGCCTCCGTGGGGTCCAGCCGGCTGGCCCGCCGCGCCGGCACCCAGCACGCCAGGAGCGCCACGCCCGCCACCAGCGCCACGCCTCCCAGCCACGTCACGGGGTCCGCGACCCCCACGCCCCAGACGAGCGAGCGCATGCCCCGGGTCGCTGCCGCCGCCAGCAGGAGGCCGGCCCCCACCCCGGCCGCCGCCATGCGCAGCCCCGATCCCAGGACCCAGCGCACCGTCTGGCCGGGGCTGGCGCCCACGGCCATGCGCACGCCGAGCTCGCGGCGCCGTCGGGCCACTGCCAGGGACAGGACGCCGAAGATCCCGAGGGCCGCGAGCGCCACGGCGAAGGTCGCGAAGAGCGCGGTCAGGGTGCGGAGTGCGCGGCCGGGGCCGAGCCGGTCGGCCACGAGATCCCCGAGCGGCCGCAGCTCGGAGACCGCCATGCCGGGCGCAAGCTCCGCCACGGCGCCACGGAGCCGATCGACGCCCGCGGCCGTGGCGCCGGGCCGTGCCTTCACCACCACACTCAGCCCCATCGGGCTCGCCTGCCGCATGGGGATGTATGCCTGGATCCGGCTGGGTCGCTCCAGCTCGTAGTGCCGGGTGTTCGGAACCACCCCCACAACGGTCAGCCAGGTGGGCGGGTCGCCGGGGTTCTGAGGCTCGAAGCTAACGCGGCGCCCGATCGGATCATCG
>JAHWKH010000111.1 GCA_019347995.1 Gemmatimonadota bacterium
TCACCAGCGCGCCCGTGGTGGCGATGGTCGTCGAAGGCACCAATGCGGTGGCGTCGGTGCGCCAAATGGTTGGCGCAACCAAACCCGGCGAAGCAGCCCCTGGCACGATCCGCGCTGACTATGGCCTTGAAATCGGACGCAACCTCGTCCACGCCAGCGATAAGGTCGAGACCGCGGTGCGCGAGATCGCGCTGTGGTTTGGCGAAGATCTGGTCGGCTGGCAGCGTGCCGAAGACCCGTGGGTTTTTGAGGAATAATTTGCGGCGCTCAAGCTGCCCACTACGATGGTTGCCATGTGGTGGGCAGCTTTTTTTTCTCGGCTAACCCAGTAAGCCACTCAGCACAAAGGCCAGCCCCACCGCGACCAAGGCCATCCCCTGCCCCACCACGCGCGCCAGGACCTCGCCCGGGCGCCCAGAGCCATGCGCAGCCCGATCTCGCGGATGCGCTGCGTGACCGCCCAGGAGAGCACGCCGTAGAGGCCCACGGCGGCCAGGGCGGCGGCGATGGCGGCGAAGGCGCCCATGAGAACCGCGGTCATGCGCGGCCGGGCCGTGGCGCTGCCCACGATGCTCTCCATGACGCGCACGTTGCCCAGGGCCAGGGAGGGATCCACGGCGTGGAGCTCGTCGACCAGCGCCCGTCGCAGCTCGTCCGAGTCCCGCGTGGAGCGGACCACGACGTGGAACGCGCCGAAGTCGGGGAACTGGGCTACCGGGTAGTAGGCGGCGGCGCGGGGCTCGCTCTCGACCTCGGCCAGCCGCACGTCCTCCACCACGCCCACGACGGTGGCGACGTAGTCGGGATCGCCCCAGCTCAGCGCGACGGGGCGGCCCAGCGGGTCCTGGCCGGGCCACGTCTCCTCCGCCAGGGCCCGGCTCACCACCACGACGGGCGGGCCGTTCGCCCGGTCGCGGGCGTCGAACGTCCGGCCCCGCGCCAGGCGGATGCCCATGGCGCCGAAGTAGTCGCCGGCCACGTTGCGCACGTCGGCGGCCGACGCCTCGCCGGGGGCGGGCCGTGGACCATCGCCCGCCCAGTAGCTCGTGGCCGACCCCAACCCGTCCAGGGGCAGGAACGGAATCAGCCCCGCGGCCTCCACACCCGGCAGCGCGGCGACGCGTCCGGCGAAGGTCTCGAGGAACTGGACCCGGGCGTCGGCGTCGCGGTAGGTCGGCGTAGCCAGGCTCACCCGCGCCGTCAGCACGTTCTCGGGCCGGATGCCCAGGTCTTCCGCCAGGAGCGAGCCCAGGCTCCGCACCAGCAGACCCGCCCCCACCAGCAGGAGGACCGAGAGCGCCACTTCCGTGACCACCAGGAAGGAGCGCGCCCGGCCGGCCGAGCGCCCTGGACCACGCGACTCCGCGGAGAGGGCTTCCCCCGGATCGGCCTCGGACGCCTGGAGCGCCGGCACCAGGCCGAACAGCAGGGCCGTGAGGACCGTGATCCCCACAGCGAACAAAAGGGCGCGGCCATCCACCGTGGCGCTCTCGACGCGTGGTAGCGCGAACGCGTCGGGCAGGCGCGTGGCCACCATGCGGGTGGTCAGATGGGCCACCGCCACGCCGACCGCCGCGCCCAGGCCCGCGACGAGCGAGCTCTCCACCAGAAGCTGGCCGGCCAGCGTCCGGCGCGACGCGCCGAGGGAGCTCCGCACCGCCATCTCCCGGCGGCGGGCCGTGGCGCGCGCCAGAAAGAGGTTGGACACGTTGGCGCACGCGATGAGGAGCAGCAGTCCCACGGCGGCCAGCAGCACCCAGAGGATCGCGTCCACGTCCCCCACGACCTGCGCCGCCATCGGGACGACGCTCACGCTCCAGCCGGCGTTGAACTCCGGATGCTCTTCGCGCAGGCCCGCCGCGATGGCCTCCATCTCCGCCCGCGCCTGCTCCACGGTCGCACCGTCCCGGAGACGGGCGACGGCGTTGAGGAAGCGGCCCGTGCTCGCCTGGTCTCCCTGCAGCGTGTACGTCGCGTAGACGTCGGAGCGGTCGCCCCACAGGACGTACTCGGGGGGGAGCACGCCCACCACGGTCCCCGTGGCGCCGCCCGACAGCGTGAAGGTGGAGCCCACGGCGGAGGGATCGGCGGCGTAGACCTGGCGCCAGTAGCGGTGGCTCAGCACGAACTCGTCGCCCTCGCGCTCGCCCGCGGCGGGGGAGAAGGTGCGGCCCAGGGCGGCCTCCATGCCCAGGACGTCGAAGAAGTTGGGGGTGACCAGCCGCACCAGCACCTCCCGCGGCTCCCCATCCCCCGCCAGGAGCTGGGGCTGGTCGAAGGACACCGTGGCGGCCACGTCTTCCAGCGTCTCGCTGCGCTCTCGCCAGTCCTTCACGTTGCCCGGGTTCGCGACGTTCTCGCGCCGATCGCGGGGCTGGTTCCATTCCCACAGGACCACCAGCTCCTCCGGCGCCTCGTAGGGAAGCGGCTCCAGCAGCACCGTGTCCA
Source organism: Gemmatimonadota bacterium (assembly GCA_019347995.1). The sequence goes on from JAHWKH010000111.1 coordinate 2,449, forward strand.
CCACGGAGAAGACGGCCACGTTGGCCCCCACGCCGAGCGCCAGGGTGAGGACGGCCGACAGCGCGAAGCCGGGGCTACGGCGCAGGCGGCGGAAGGCGAAGCGGAGGTTCTGGAGGAAGCGGTCCATGGGCTCGGCGGATCCAGGGTTCGGAGGTTTGCGGGGGCGCGCACGCAGCGCCTCCACGAGGCGTCCCGCGCGCAGATGCGCGATCAGGCGCACGGACTCCACCGCGTACCAGAGGCGGTGGCTCCCCGCAGGCCGGGCGCGGCGACGCTCCGCCAGCTCCCGGTCGAGATCGACCAGGGCGGCGGGCCCCACGCCGGGGGGTAGCAGCTTCTCGAGCAGACGGCGCAGAAGACGGCTCACGCCCGCTCCAGCACGCCGTCCAGGTCCCGCCACAGGTTCATGAGGGCCTCGCGCGACACGCGCAGCGCGTCCACCCCCTCCTCCGTGACGGCATAGCGCCGGAGAGCCTGTGCCGTGCGGTCGTCGGCGGGCACGGCCTCGACCCACGTCAGGAGACGCTTGCGCTCCAGCCGGTCGAGGGTCGTGTAGAAGGCGCCGCGCGAGACCTTCCGGTCGGCGCTGCGCTCGATCTCCCGGCGCACTTCCAGGGCGAAGGCCTCGTCTCCGGCCTGGAGGATGGCGAGGAGCACCATCTGCTCGAACTCGCCGAGGAACGTGCTGGGGCTCATGGCGCGGGCTCCGCGAGCATGGGTGGCGTCCACATTGTAGACAGGGGGCTCGCAGATAATAGACGCCACCGGGCCCGTCGGGGTTTCATGGGATCCTGCTGCCCGGGCGCGGATCTTGTTGCCCTCATCAGGGAGCGTCCCTCGCAGCGGAGGCGAAGGCATGGGAAGATCGCCGGCCCCTCGATCGGGCCGATGCGCCCGCACGCTCGTGGCCTCGCTCCTGTCGAGCCAGGCCCTGGGATGCGCGCCGCCCATCCCCGACCTCACCCCCCTCGCTCTGGTCGCGCGGCAGAACATCGCCGCCGACAGCTCGGAGCGAACGGACGGCCTGACCTTCACGACCCCCGACGACGACTCCGTCTCGGCCTATCTGCGGCGCCCCGCGACCGCGCCGGCGGAGGGATTGGCGGCGGTGGTCCTCGTGGCAGGGCGCGAGACGGGGCGCCGGGCCGCCAGCGTGATCCCGGGACCCCTCGAGGTGGCGGTCCTGGCGGTGGAGTATCCGGCTGCGCTGCCGGAGGACCTCGGCGTGGGCGCGCTGCTCGGCCGGCTGCCCGCCATCCGGGAGTCGGCCCTGGAGATGCCCGGCATCCTGCGGGGAGCGGCGCGGTTCCTGGCCGCGCAGCAGGAGGTGGACTCGACGCGGATCGCCCTGGTCGGCGTCAGCTTCGGCGTGCCGTTCGCCGCGGCGGCCGGGCACGACCCTATCTTCCGCGGCGTGGCGCTGCACCACGGCGGTGGTGACCTGGACCTGCTGCTGCGCGCGAACCTCGCCGTGGAGAACCGGCTCCTCCGGGCGATCGCGGCCGACGCGCTGGCGTGGTACTTCCGCAGCCTCGACCCCGCGCGCCACGTGGCCGACATCGCGCCCCGGCCACTGCTCCTGATCAACGGCAGCGAGGACACCATGGTGCCGCGCGCCTCGGCCCGGCTCCTCGTCACCCGGGCGGAGGGGCCCGTGGAGCAGATCTGGCTTCCCCATGGACACCTCATGCCGGGCGACACCGCCCTCATGCGGGAGCTGGCGGACAGCACCCTGAGCCACTTCGACTTCCTGCCCCGGGGCGGAGGGCGCTGAATGGAAGGCCACAACGACCGCCTCGCTCCAGGAGCGGTCGCCCGCGCCGTCATCGTCACGCTGGGGCTGGTGGCGCTGGCGTGGCTGCTCTGGTCCGCCCGCGACATCGTCTTCATCGTCTTCTTCGGCGTGCTGGTCGCGCTGTTCCTCTCGGTCCTGGTGGATCCGCTCGTGGAGCGGGGGCTGCCGCGCATCGTGGCGACCCTGCTCGTCGTCCTGGCGCTCGCCGGGCTCTTCGCCGGCTGCTTCGTCGTGGTATGGCCCACGATCCGTGAGCAGCTCGGCGTCGTCGCCCAGGACGTGCCCCGGGCCGTGGACGACCTCGTCACATGGGTGCAGCGGCAGTTCGAGGCGGTATCGGGGCAGCTGGCCGACGGAGACGTCGACATGGAGGCCCGGCTGCGGGAGAACCTGACCCAGGAGATGGCGTCGATCCTCGGGGGTGCCATGCCGGTGCTGAACACCGCGATGGGCGCCGTGGCCGGTGGCCTGGTTGTGCTGATGACGGGGATCTACATCGCGGTGGACCCGGACCTGTACCGCCATGGGATGGAGAGGCTCCTGCCTCCACGTCACAGGGCGCGCGTGGGCGAGGCGCTCTCGCGGACGGCCAGCGGGCTGCGGGGCTGGATGGTGGGCACCGCCATCAACATGGTGGTGGTCGGCACCATCACCGGGATCGGCCTCTGGCTGCTGGGCATTCCCGCCGCCATCGCGCTGGCCGTCATCGCCGGGCTGCTGGAGTTCATCCCGATCTTCGGGCCCATCCTGTCGGCGGTACCCGCGGTCGCCGTGGCCCTCACGGTCTCGCCCATGACCGCCCTGTGGGTGGCGCTGCTCTATACGGGGGTGCAGCAGCTCGAGGGCAACGTCATCACGCCGGTGGTCATGCGGGGGGCCGTCAGGCTCCCCCCGGCGCTCACGCTGCTGTTCCTGTCGTTCATGGGGGTGATCTTCGGCTTCCTGGGCCTCCTGCTGGCGGTCCCCATCCTGGCCGCCGGAATCATCCTGGTGCGAGCGCTCTACGTGGAGCCCCTGGAGGAGAGGAGCGCGGCGGCGCGCTGACGACCACCCGCCTCACGGACCGGTGCGCTTTCGGCGCCGCCGATGCGGGGCCATCTTCGGCTCCGCCACCGCCCGCCGCGATCCTCCGCAGCCCAGGACGACCATGACCCTCCGCTCTCCCGCCCTTCGGGCCGCCGTCGTGCTCGCCGCGCTCGCGGCCCCGGTCTCGGCGCAGGAGGCGCCCTACGATCTGGTGATCCGCAACGGCCGGGTCGTGGACGGCTCCGGCAACCCGTGGTACCGGGCCGACGTGGCCGTCCGCGGCGACGTGGTCGCCCGCATCGCGCCGTCCATCACCGCGCCGGCCGTCCGGGTGATCGACGTCGGCGGCCGGATCGTGGCGCCCGGGTTCATCGACCTGCACACGCATGCCCGCCGCGGGATCTTCGACGTGCCCACCGCCGAGAATTACGTGCGCCAGGGCGTCACCACGGTCATCGAGGGTCCCGACGGCAGCTCGCCGCTGCCCCTGGGGGCGTTCCTGGACAGCCTGGCGGCGCTACCCCGCTCGGTGAACATGGGCAGCTTCGTGGGGCAGGGCTCGGTGCGCTCGGAGGTGATCGGCGAGGCGGACCGCCCCGCCACACCCGCCGAGATCGGCCGCATGGAAGCCATGGTCGACGACGCCATGCGCGAGGGGGCCTTCGGGCTGAGCACCGGCCTCTTCTACGTGCCCGGAACGTTCACGCCCACCGAGGAGGTCGTGGCGCTGGCGCGGGTGGCCGGCCGCCACGGTGGGATGCACGTGTCCCACATGCGCGACGAGGCGTCCGCGGTGGTGGAGAGCGTGCGCGAGACCATCCACATCGGCGAGGAGGGCGGCCTTCCCACGCAGGTCACGCACCACAAGGTGGTGGGCCCCGGCTACTGGGGCGCCAGCGTGGAGACCCTGCGACTGGTGGACGAGGCGCGGTCACGGGGCGTGGACGCCACCCTCGACCAGTACCCGTACACGGCCTCGGCCACCAGCATCCATTCGGCGCTGCTTCCGGCCTGGGCGCTGGAGGGCGGGCTCGAGCGCGCCGCGGAGCGCTTCGCCGACCCCGCCAAGCGTGCCCGCGTGCGTTCCGAATCGGCGCGCATCATCGAGCTGGAAAGGGGCGGCGGCGACCCCGCCAACGTCACCATCTCGCGCTGCGAGTGGGACGAGAGCCTGAACGGCCGCACCCTGGCCGACGTGACGCGCATGCGCGGCATGGAGCCCACCTTCGAGAACGCCGCGGAGGCCGCGATCCATCTAACGGAGGAGGGAGGGTGCCGGGGCGTCTTCCACGCCATGAGCGACGACGACCTCGAGCGCATCATGCGCCATCCGGCCACCATGGTCTCCAGCGACGGCGAGGTCGTCGTCTTCGGGGAAGGACATCCCCATCCCCGCAGCTACGGCACGTTCGCGCGGGTGCTCGCCGTGTACGTGCGCGAGCGCGGGGTGCTCACCCTGGAGGAGGCGGTGCGCAAGATGAGCGCGTTCCCGGCGCAGCGCCTGGGCCTGCTCGACCGCGGTATCCTCCGCCCCGGCATGAAGGCCGACATCGCCGTCTTCGACCCGGCGCGCGTGCGCGACGTCGCCACGTTCGAGAGGCCGCACCAGTACGCGGAAGGATTCTCGCTGGTCGTCGTGAACGGCGAGGTGGTGCTGGACGACGGCCGGATCACCGAGGCGCGGCCCGGCCGGGTGCTCTACGGCCCCGGAAGGAAGTAGCGGGGGGCGGCGCCGCGACCGCTCGCCGACGGGCGGGATGGGCCGGGTCGAGCCCCGCGATCCGCTCCAGCCGGACGACGACGCTGCTGCCCAGGAACGGGACCTCGATCTCGAGCCGGCCGATCGCACCATCCTCCGGCACGAAGCGATACCGCGTATCCGAGCTGTGGATCAGCCCCTCCAGGTCACGGCCGGGTGCGAAGGCGTGCTCGCCGAGCGGGAAGAGCCGGAGCGGCTCGCCCTCCCCATCGTCCCCCTCCTGCTCCGCGCCGCCGCGCTCACGGATGCCGGTGGAGCGGAGTCCGGAGCCGTCGTCCCACACGCGCACCACGAGCTCCACCGGTCCGGCGTCGCCGCCGGGCGGCCTTCCGACGAACGTCCCGGCGTAGCGAGCTCGCTCGCCGGCGGAGAGCGCCACGACCGGCAGCCCCGGATCCCTGGGCAGGGCCA
>JAHWKH010000112.1 GCA_019347995.1 Gemmatimonadota bacterium
CGCGAGCGGGTGCGCCTGTTCAGCGTCGAGCAGCTCGCCCAGCGCATCAACGGCGAGGTGGAGATCGGACGGGTGCGGGGCAACCTCCTCACCGGCGCCACCCTGGAGGACGTGGCCATCCGCGACAGCGCGGGCGGGCCGTTCCTGAGCGCCGACACGGTCTCGCTGCGCTATTCCATCCGCTCGCTCTTCCGCAAGCACCTCGTCTTCAGCGACGTGCGCCTGGTACGCCCGACCGTCCTCTTCGACAAGCCGCCGGGCCGGGACTGGAACGTGTCGCGCATCTTCCCCGGCGACACCACCGAGGTGCGGGGCGACACGGTGCCGGGCTTCGGCGACTGGGTGCGCATCGAGGGTCTGCAGGTGGTGGACGGCACGGTGCGTCTGCGGCGACCCTGGGAGTCCGACAGCGAGCTGAACGAGGTGGGCGGCGTGATCGCGCCCGACGCCCGTGAGCACGTGGTCGAGGTCCCCGGCGGCTACCAGGCGCTGTCGAGCTTCCACCGCGTGCAGGCCGACTTCCCCCTGCTGGTGCTCGCCGACCCCGACAGCGCCTCGCGGGTGGTTCAGGTCGATTCTCTGAGCACGTACGCGCTGCCGTTCCGGCCGCCGGCGGCCCGGGTGGAGAACCTTTCGGGGCGGCTCACCCTCACCGGCGACGTCCTCCGCTTCCACGACGTCCTGCTGGAGCTCCCGGCCTCCCGGGTCCGGCTCGACGGCACCTACGCCCTCGACACGCCGGAGACGGTGGCCATGGGCCTGCGCGGCGCTCCCGCGGCCCTGGAGGACTTCCGCTGGCTCCGGCCGTCGCTGCCCGACGGCGGCGGCCGGGCCGACGTCACGCTCAACCAGGGCGACGGCCGATTGCGCATCGTCGCCCGGGACACGGACCTGCGCGTGGAGGGCGGACGCATCCAGGGCTTCGCCCGGGTGGAGACGGGGGAGGGCGGCACGCGGCTCGACGACAGCGACCTGCGCTTCACGTCGCTGGACACGCGCTCGGTGGAGCGCCTGGTCGGCCTCGACGTGCCGGTGGACGGTGTCCTGGGAGGGCACGTCCAGCTGGCCGTCGCCGGCGAGGAGGTGGACGTGGACGGCTGGGCCACGATCGAGGAGCGCGGCGGCGCCACCAGCCGCATCGAGGCCGACGGCGTCGTCCTCAACCGTCCCGGGGGCATCGTCGCCCGCTCCCTGGCCCTGCGCTTCGACCCGCTGCGCCTGACGCTGGCCCGGGAGCTGCGCCCCGACCTGCCCCTGCGAGGCTCGCTGGTGGGGCGGGCCCGCCTCGACGGGCCCCTGGAAGGGCTCTTCGCGGTTGATGCCGATCTGGTCCATCGCGACTCGCCCACCGGCCGCTCCCACGTGCTCGCCCGGGGCGGGCTGCGGGTGGTGGGCGGCGTGCGGGCCGACGACCTCGCCGTGCGCTTCGACCCGCTCCAGGCCGAGCTCGTGCGCCTCTTCGAGCCCGACCTTCCGCTGGACGGCACGTTCACCGGACGGGCGCGCCTCGACGGCCCGCTCACGGGGCGCCTGGCCGTGGATGCCGACGTGGTGCACCAGGGGCCGGAGGGCCGCTCCCACGTGCTGGCCGAGGGCGCGCTCGACCTGGGCGACGGCGTGGTGCCGCGGGGTCTCGAGGTGCGCTTCGATCCTCTGCACACCGGGGTGGTGCGCGCCTTCGACCCCGACTTCCCGCTGGGGGGCATCCTCACCGGACGCGCCCGGCTGGACGGCACCTTCGAGGGCCGCTTCGCCCTGGACGCCGACGTGGTCCACGAATCGCCGGAGACGGGCCGCTCCCGCGTCGTGGCCGAGGGCGGGCTCGAGCTGCGCGACGGCGGGGTGGCCCACGGGCTGAGCCTGCGCTTCGATCCGCTGCAATCCGCGGCGGCGCGCGCGTTCCTGCCCGACTTTCCCGTGGGGGGCACGATCGCGGGCCGCGCGACCCTCACGGGTCCCCTGGCGGGGATGTTCACGGTGGACGCCGACCTGGTGCACAGCTCGCCCGATCTCGGCCGCTCCCACGTCGTGGCCGACGGCGGGCTCCGCGTGGACGGCGACCCCGCCTTCCGCGACCTTCGCTTCCGGGCCGACCCGATGCGCGTGGAGCTGCTGCTGGGGCTGGGTCTCGTCGTGCCCCTCGACGGCACGCTGGTGGGCACGGGCACGCTCGACGGCGCCACCCTGGGACGGCTGCGGGGCTACGGGCTGGACGTCACGCATCGGGGCTCGACCGGGACATCGTCGGTGGAGGGCGCGGTGGCCGTGACCCTCGGCGACGGCATCGAGCGCTTCGACGTGGACCTCGACGCCCGGCCCCTGTCGCTGACCACCGTGGGCCGCTTCGCGCCCGACGCCGGGCTCCGGGGCAGCGTGAGCGGACCCATCGTGGCCCGCGGCACCCCCGGCGAGGCGACCTTCGACGTGGCCCTCGACGTGGCGGAGGGTGGGGCCATCGCCGCCCGGGGCACGGCGGGCTTCGGTCCCACGGCGCGCTACGACGTGACCGCCACCCTCGCGTCCTTCGACGCGTCGGCCGTCACGACCCGGGCGCCCGCCACCGCCCTGTCGGGCGCGGTGGATGTCGAGGGGGTGGGCACGGAGCCGGCCACCGCCAACGCCTTCATCGACGCCTCGCTGGTGGACTCGCGCCTCGAGGGCACGCCGCGCTTCGAGTCGACGCGCGTCCTGGCGCGCCTCGACGCCGGGCTGGTGACGTTCGAGGAGGGCCGCGTGCGCCTGGCCTCCGTCATGGCCGACGTGGAGGGGAGCTTCGGCCTCGTGGAGGGCCGCAGCGGCGAGCTTCGCTACACGCTGGTGGTCGACTCGCTGGCCGGCCTTTCGGGCATGATCCCCGCCGACACCGGCGTGGTGGTCGACCGGCCGATGCGCAGGGCGCGGGCCGTGGGTGCCGCCCGCGCCGACTCGCTGCGCGCCGTGGAGGACCGGATCGTCGAGAGCATCGCCACCGGCCGTCCGCCGGGGCCGCCGCCGGCGCTGGACACCGTCCCGCCGCTCCCCCGGGACTCGGTGGCCGGGGGGCTTCGGGCCGAGGGCGTCCTGGCGGGCAACATCCACCGCTTCGACACCCGCGGGCAGGCCGTGCTGCGGGACCTGGTGCTGGGCGGCGCCGTCGTGGGGAGCGGCGACGTTGCGTACGACGTCACCGACGTGGGGGACCCCGCCATGGAGGGCACCGTGGAGGCGGACCTGGTGGACGTGAAGGTCGAGGGCTTCGCGTTCGACGAGGTCTCCGCCCGCATCGACCACCGGGGCTTCGGGGAGGGGGAGGGCAGGGCCGAGATCGAGGTCGTCCAGGAGCCGGAGCGGGAGTACCGGCTCGACGCCGAATACCGCCTGGCCCTGGACGAGAGCGAGGTCCGCCTGCACGAGATGGCGCTCCGCTTCGACACCACGCTGTGGCGCTCGACCGGGCCCGGCGCCGTGCGATGGGCGGGAGATGGCGTCGAGATCGAGACCCTGGAGCTGGCGAACGACCAGGGCGGCCGCATCTTCGCCGACGGGAGGCTGCCGGACGGCGCGCCGGGTGACCTGCGCCTCGAGGTCGATTCGCTGCAGATCGCCCAGGTGGCCGCCCTCCTCCAGGACACGCTCCAGGTCCGCGGGCTCGTCTCGGTCGACGCCACCATTACCGGGACCCTGGCCGCGCCGGCGCTGGAGGGGAGCCTGGCCGTGGACAGCCTCTCGCGGCGAGGCGAGGCCCTGCCCGACCTGCGGGCCTCCTTCGACTACGCCGCCCGGGAGCTGACGGCGGCGGTCGAGATGGTGGATAGCGCGCGGGCCATGCTGGAGGGCGACGTGCGCATCCCGGTGGACCTGGCGCTGCGGGACCGGGAGGGGCCGCGGCTCCTCGACGCCCCCCTCACCGCCGACCTGCGCGTCGACTCGCTCCCCCTCCAGGCGCTCCCCGAGCTCACCGACCAGGTGCGGGATCTGCGGGGATACGCCAGCGGAACCATCGAGGTGCGCGGGACAGTCTCCGACCCCGACATGCAGGGCCGCCTCGACGTGATCGTGGCGTCGGCCCACATCCCCGAGGCCGACATCACGCTGCGCGACGGGGCCGGCAGCGTCCGGCTGGAGGGAGACCTGATCCACGTGGATTCGCTGGTGGCCTCCAGCGACGGCGGACCCGTGCGGGCGGAAGGCACCATCGACGTGGCCGACCTGAGGAGGCCCGAGCTCGACCTAAGCGTCGTGGCCAGCGAGGCGCGCATCCTGAACGACGAGCGCGGCAACCTGCGGGCGGACGTGGAGCTGAGCGTCGAGGGCCCGCTGCGGGCCCTGCGCATCACCGGGACCGCGGGAATCGAGGGCGGCGAGATCCGCGTGCCGGAGCCGGAGCGCTACGAGCGGGTCACGCGCCTGGACGATCCCTTGCTGGCGGGGGTGCTCGACACCCTGGGCGTGCCCGCCGAGCTGCGCCCGGGGCCGGGCCTGCTGGCGGACGGGGAGCTGAGCATCCGCGTGACCATCGAGCGCGACACGTGGCTGCGCAACGCCGACCTCGACCTGGAGATCTACACCCCTCCGGGCGAGGCGCCTCTGCGCGTCACGAACAATCCCGAGACCGGAGATCTCGTGCTCGAGGGCACCGTGAACAGCGACCGGGGGCGGTACACGTTCGCGGGCCGGGAGCTGGAGCTGACGTCGGGATCGGTCACGTTCCTCGGCAGCCAGACGCCCGACCCGCTTCTCCAGCTCAACGCCAGCCACGAGGTGCCACGGCGGGGACGCGAGGCGCTGGTGATCCTCGTGAACGTGGGAGGGCGCCTGTCCGAGCCGCGCCTGACGCTGTCCAGCAACTCCGAGCCGCCGCTGCCCGAGTCGGACCTGCTCAGCTACCTGGCGTTCGGCCGCGACGCGTCCTCCCTCTTCGCCTCGGAGGGGTCGGGGATCATGGGCGACGCGCTGGGCGGGTTGGGGGTCCTCGCGGAGCAGCAGCTCGCCGGCCTGGCGGTGGGCACCCTCACCGACGCCTTCTTCACGTCCATCGAGCGCGAGGGGCTGCGGGCGGGGCTCGACGTCTTCCGCGCGCGGCCGGCGCCGCTCTACGACGAGATCAACTACGCCGGCTACTTCGAGAACCTGCTGCGAGGCATGGAGCTGGAGGGGGGCGAATACATCGGCGACCGGCTCTTCGTCGCCGCCAAGGTCCGCCCCGCCTCCGCCCGGCGGCCCGGTCTGCGGGCCGAGTACCGTACGCCGGGTGGCTTCTCCTGGATCACGCGCTGGGAGCCGCGCTTCCTGCCGAGCCTGCCCGCGCTGGGCCTGGAGGAGATCGACACCGCCCACGTGTTCGGATCGTTCCTCATGTGGAGCTGGAGGTACTGAGGCGAGGGCTCGTGTCGGGGGGAGGTCGGGATCCGGCCGACTCCGTATCTTCGGGAGAGCGCCCCTTCTCCGGAGACGTTCCGCATGATTCGCCGCCGCCCGACCCTGCCCTCGGCCCTCGTCCTCGCCCTCGCGACCCTGGCCGCCCCCGCCACCGCCCAGCACACGCTGGACGACTGGATGACGGTCTCCAGCGTGCGGGAGCTGGTGTGGGCGCCCTCGGGCGAGCACCTCTACTACACCAGCAACGCCGCTCCCAGTGGCACGTGGGAGGTGTACCGCATCGGCCGCGACGGCTCGAGTCCTACGCTGCTGAGCCGCACCCCCGAAGGGCAGCGCCCCGAGCCGAAGACGGGCCTGCGGGTCTCGGACGACGGCGAGCGCCTCGTCCTCACCTCGGCCCGCTATTTCCAGGCGTACGACAACATCTTCACGCTGCCGGCGGAGGGGGGCATCCCCGAGCCCGTCACCTTCAACGACGCCGTGGTGGAGACGGGCCCCGACCTCTCCCCCGACGGCCGTACGCTGGCGTACTTCGCCCGGGTGGGTGAGCGCAACAAGATCTTCCTCGAGGACCTGGCGACGCCGGGGGCGTGGCCGCGGCTGCTGCTCCCGGGGGAAGGGCAGGAGACGCATCCCTCCTTCTCGCCCGATGGCTCGACGGTGGCGTTCTCCCGCGGCGGCGACATCTGGGTCGTGCCAGCCGTGGGAGGCGAGCCGCGGCTCGTGGTGGCGCCCGAGCATCGGGGCGGCAACGGCTCGGCCGTGTGGTCGCCCGACGGATCGCGCATGGCGTTCACCAGCGGGCGGAGCGGCTACGCACAGGTGGCCGTGGTGGACGTCGCGACGGGGGCGGTGACGCCCGTCACCCACGCGCCCGCCGAGCACGGAGACGTGGCATGGTCCCCCGACGGGCGCGCGCTGGCGTTCGTGCGCAACAGCGGGGCGGGCACGAGCCGGGAGCTGGTGACCGCGCCGGCCGACGGCGGCGGGCCCCTCCGGGTGCTCAGCCGGGGCGAGGGCCTCCGCTCCAGCCCGGCCTTCTCCCCCGACGGCCGCGACATCGCCTTCATCGAGGAGACGAGCACGCGCACCGAGGACGTGTGGATCGTGCCGGCGTCCGGCGGGGCTCCGCGTCAGCTCACCCGGTCCATGGGCCGCGTCGATCCGTCGCGCCTCTCGGTGGCCGAGGACGTGACGTACCCGGGCCCGGACTTCCTCGAGATCCCCGCCATGCTCCTGAAGCCGCGCGGGTTCGACCCGTCGCGGAAGTATCCGGTCATCGTGCGGCTCCACGGGCATCCCGGGCAGTGGAACCACGGTTTCGACCTCATGGACCAGTACTTCCTGGAGCGGGGCTTCGTCCTCCTCAAGCCCAACCCCCGCGGCAGCCGGGGCTTCGGTCAGGGCTTCCACGACCTCCACATCGCCGATTACGGCGGCCTCGAGAAGCACGACGTGCTGGCGGCGCTGCCCTACCTCGAATCACTGGGATACGTGGACATGACGCGCAAGGCCACCTGGGGTGGCAGCGGTGGCGGCTACATGAGCTTCGTGCTGGCCACCGAGGCGCCCGACGCATTCCAGGCCCAGGTCATCCGGGCGCCGGTCTCCGACTGGCAGCTCCTGGCCATCGACCGCTACGGCGCCTCGGGCCGGGCGTGGACGGCGACGTGGTTGCCCGGACCGGCGCGGCGCTCGGCGCTGCGCGCCGGCCGCTCGCCGTAATCGGTGGAGGCGGGTGGGACATCGCGGGGCGCCAACCGGGGCGCGCGGGCGTCGCCGCCTTCGTCGCCGCGGCGGCGGAAGTGCGCGCGCATTCCGGAACGCTCAGCCTGATCGTCACCGGCGACGAGGAAGGGCCGGCGGTGCACGGCACGCGCGCGCTGATCGGCTGGATGGAGGAGCGCTCGATCCGCCCCGACATGATCGTGATCGGGGAGCCGACCTCGGAGGCGCGGCTCGGCGACGTCGTCAAGATCGGGCGGCGCGGCAGCGTCAACATGCGGGTCGAAGTGCCGGGGACGCAGGGCCACGTCGCCTATCCGCACCGGGCCGACAAAGA
>JAHWKH010000113.1 GCA_019347995.1 Gemmatimonadota bacterium
AGCTACAACAAGGGCTCGTACCGGCCGTTCCCCTGGGTGCGCGAGCTCCGCTTCTCTCGGATCGGGAGTGTGATCGAGTAGGGGGTGGGTGGGCGAAGACCGAATTACTCCTGCACCACGGAGACGCGGAGGTGCCGGAGTCGGACGTGCGGACCTGGTTCCGTCCTTCTTTTTTTTTCGTTGCGTGGGGGGCTGGGCGGCGGGGTGGGCGCGGCGCGGCCGCGACGCCAGCGGGTCGCGCGCGTGGGATCGGATCCGTCGAGGAGTCGCGGAGCGGAAGAACCCCGGGACCCGGGGGGACGCCCGCGAACCCACGAAAAGAAGTGGCAGTTCTCCGTGGTCCTCCGCGGTCCTCCGCGCCTCCGCGGTGCAGGAGTAGTTACGCCGTCTGCCTCTCCCGCTCCACGCTCGATCCCGGCCGCCGCCGGTCTTCGAGGTCCACCAGCGCCTCCGCCCGCAGCTGCCCGCAGGCGGCGTCGATGTCGCGGCCCCGGGGCTCGCGCACCGCCACGCTCACGCCCCGGTCCTCCAGCACGCGCTGGAACGCCCGCAGGCGCTGGGGCGGGCTGGGCCGCCAGTCGGGCTGCCACGGGATGGGGTTGAAGGGGATGAGGTTGACGAAGGCCTGGAGCTCGGCCGCCAGATCGGCCAGGGCGGGGGCGAGGCGCTCGTGGTCGTTGACGCCCGCGATCATGGTGTACTCGAACGTGATCCGGCGTCCGCCGGCCGCGTCGAACGTCTTCAGGGCCTCGATCAGCTCGGGCAGCGGCCAGCGCTTCTCGATGGGGATCAGCTCGCGCCGGAGCTCGGTGACCGGGGCGTGCAGCGACACCGCCAGGCCGAACTGCTCGGGACGGTGCGCCAGCTCCAGGATCCCCGGCACGACCCCCACCGTGGACACGGTGATGCGGCGCGCGCCCACCTCGTAGCCCTGGTTCAGGATCGTGAGGGAGGGGAAGACCGCCTTCCGGTTGGCCAGCGGCTCGCCCATCCCCATGTAGACGATATTGCCCACGGGGCCGTAGCCCTCCTCCTCGGCCCAGCGCCTGGCGCCGCGGTACTGTGCGACGATCTCGCCGCTGGAGAGGTGCCGCCGGTAGCCGGACCAGCCGGTGGCGCAGAACGTACACGCCATGGCGCACCCGGCCTGGCTGGAGATGCAGAGGGTGAGGCGGTCGTCGGACGGGATGAGGACGCTCTCCACCAGCTCGCCGTCGGCGAGGCGCCAGAGGTGCTTGGCGGTGCCGTCGGTGGAGCGGCTCACCCGCTCGGCGGTGGGCTCGGACAGGCTGAAGGCGGCCTCCAGGGCGTCACGCTCCGCGGCGGGAAGATTGGTCATCTCGCCGATGACGCGGGCTCCGCCGCCGAAGATCCAGCTCCGCACCTGCTCGGCGCGGTAGGCCGGCTGCCCCCGTGCCTCGAAATGGCGCCTCAGGGTCTCCTCCAGCTCGCCGGGCGTCATGCCCAGGAGGTCGTGTCTCGTATCGCGCATGGCTTCCTTGTATTCCCTTGTCGGCACCCGAGGGAGCGCCCTCGTTTCTGCGAGCCCCGCCCGGTCCTTGCTTCGGGCGCGCCGAAGGCCCACTGGGGCAGCGCGTTCCTACCCCGCAGCGCCCCCGAAGGGCCGCCCCGCATCGCTTGAACCGGGATGGGGCGCATGGTACCTTACCGGGTCGCCGAAGCCGTGTGTACGGCGACCCGCCCCACCGAGGAGACCGCCGTCCGCGTGCGATCGCGAACCGCTTGATCAGGATGCTCGTGACGTGGGGGCCCGCCGCTCTCTGGGCGACGGTCCTCTTTTTGTTGAGCTCCGTCCCCGACGTACCCGGTCCCGGCTGGCTCGTCTCGCTGCCGGCCGCCGACAAGGTCGCCCACGCCGTGCTCTACGGGGTGCTCGGCGCCACCCTGGCGTGGGCCAACCACCGTGGCGGCCGCGACTCCAGCCGTGCAGCCGACGTGCTGGTGGTGGGGCTGGGGGCGCTGTACGGCGCCAGCGATGAGTGGCACCAGTCCTTCGTGCCGGGACGCGACACATCCGCCGCCGATTTCACCGCGGACGTGGTGGGCCTGGCCGTCGGCTACGTCGCCAGCAAGCACTTCCTCCGCGGCCGCGGACTTCGCTCCTCCGACCCCGTCTCCTCCGCATGATCCTGGAATCCAGCGACGCCGCCACGTCCCAGAGGACCCGCCTGGCGGGCTCCCTCACCGCCGCCGACGAGGGGGAGACCCACCGCGTGGCGGGATGGATCCACCGCCGCCGCGACCTGGGCGGCGTGCTCTTCGTCGACCTCCGTGACCGCGGGGGGCTGCTCCAGCTCTCCCTGGGGCCGGATTGGACCGAGCCGGCGTCGCTGGAGAGGGGACGGGACCTGGGGCAGGAGGACGTGGTTCGCGTGGAGGGCCGGGTCTTCCGCCGGCCGGATCCGAACCCGGAGCTCGCTTCGGGCGAGATCGAGCTGCGCGTGCGGACCCTCGAGGTGCTGGGCTCCGCGGCCACGCCGGCCATTCCGGTCTATCGCGCTCCCGAGGAGGACCCGCCTTCCGAGGAGCTGCGCCTCAGGCACCGCGTCCTGGACCTGCGCAGGCCCGAGCTCCAGGACAACCTGCGGCTGCGGCACAGGATCGTGCTGGCAACGCGCACCTATCTCGACGGGCTCGGGTTCGTCGAGGTGGAGACGCCGATCCTCACGAAGCCGACACCCGAGGGCGCGAGGGACTACCTGGTGCCCAGCCGCGTGCATCCCGGCGAGTTCTACGCGCTCCCCCAGAGCCCGCAGATCTACAAGCAGATCCTCATGGTGGCCGGGTTCGACCGTTACTTCCAGATCGCGCGCTGCTTCCGCGACGAGGACCTGCGCGCCGACCGGCAGCCCGAGTTCACCCAGATCGACGTGGAGGCGTCCTTCGTGGAGGCCGACGACGTGCTGGAGTGGATGGAGGGCCTGATGGAGAGCCTGGCCCGGGTGGGGGGCGTGGCGGCGCCGCGTCCCTTTCCCCGCATGACGTGGCGGGAGGCCATGGACCGCTTCGGCACCGATCGGCCCGACCTGCGCTGGAGCCTCGAGCTGTCCGACTGGACGGACGCGCTGAAGGGGCTGGATTTCCGCATCGTCCAATCGGCGGTGGAGGCGGGAGGTCGGGTGCGCGGCCTGCTCCTGGAGGGAGGCGGCCGGCTCTCCCGCAAGGACATCGAGGGCATCGAAGCGGTCGCCAAGGCCGCCGGCGCTCCCGGGCTGCTGTGGGTGAAGCGGGCCGCCGAAGGGGGCTCGGGTCCGCTGTCGCGCTTCATGGGCGAGGAGCACTTCGACGCCATGGGCATGGACGAGGGAGACCTGGCCCTGGCCGCCGCCGGCCCCGACCGGGTCACCTCACCGGCGCTCGCGGCCGCGCGCACGGCGGCCCTCCGGGCCCTGGACCTGCCCGCGGAGCGGGAGAGCGCCTGGCTGTGGGTCACCGACTTCCCCCTCTTCGAGGCGATCGGGGACGGTGGCCTCGCCGCGGGCCACCACCCCTTCGTGCTCCCGCACCCCGACGACGTGGAGCGGCTGGAGAGCGACCCGGGATCGGTGCGGGGAGTGGCGTACGATCTGGTGTACAACGGGACGGAGCTCGGGTCGGGAAGCCTGCGCATCCACGATCCGGAGCTCCAGAGGCGCGTGTTCCGGGTGCTGGGGGTATCCGACGAGGAGGCGGAGGTGAAGTTCGGCTTCCTCCTCGAGGCCCTGGCGGCCGGCGCGCCCCCTCATGGAGGCATCGCCTTCGGCGTCGACCGCATCATCCAGCGCTTCGCCGGGGCACAGAGCCTGCGGGACGTGATCGCGTTTCCCAAGACCACGGCCGCGCGGGGGCTGTTCGAGGGGTCCCCTTCGCCCATCGCTGAACACGACCTGAAGGAGCTCCGCCTCCGCGTCGAGACGGAGTAGAAGGAGCGCCCCGGCGGGCGCCGGTGCGCCGGCACGCCGGGGATGGAAGAGCCGCTGGGGCTCAGCAGGTCAGCGACCTGCCCAGAAATGCCGACCGGAGTACGAATGGCGAACGGACAGGGAACCATCGTGGAGCACCGCCTGGACGCAGAAGGGGCGGACCACCTCCTGCTCGCCGGAGTCAACGACAGCAACTTCCAGGAGCTGAGCCGTGTGTTCGGCGTCCGGGTGGTGCTGCGAGGGAACCACGTGATCCTCTCCGGCGACCTCGAGGCGGTCGAGCGGGCGGTGCCGGTGGTCCAGCACCTCGTGGAGCTGGCGCGCCTGAGGGCTCCCTTCGACACCAACGACATCGCCCGCTTCGCCGAGAGCTTCGACACGTTCGGCCAGGATGCGGTGGTGGCGCCGGGCGAGGAGATCCGCATCGCCCTGCCGGGCTCACGCAAGGTCATCAGCCCCAAGTCCGAGGGCCAGCGCCGCTACCTCGAGGCGATCACGATCCACGACATCGTCATCGGCATCGGTCCCGCCGGCACCGGCAAGACCTACCTGGCGGTGGCGCGCGCGGTGGACGCGCTCTACAAGAAGCGCGTCAAGCGCATCATCCTGGCCCGGCCCGCCGTGGAGGCCGGCGAAAACCTCGGCTTCCTCCCGGGCGACCTGCAGGAGAAGGTGGACCCGTACCTCCGGCCACTGTACGATGCGCTGGAGGACATGATGCCGGCGGACCGGGTGCGTCGGGCCCTGGAGGACCGGACCATCGAGATCGCGCCCCTCGCGTACATGCGCGGACGGACCCTCTCCGACGCCTTCGTGATCCTCGACGAGGCGCAGAACGCCACCACAGCCCAGATGAAGATGTTCCTGACGCGCCTGGGGCTGAACTCCCGCGTGGTCATCACCGGGGACAAGACGCAGATCGACCTGCCCCGGCCGCAGGATTCGGGGCTGCTCCAGGTCGAGCGCATCCTGTCGGAGATCGAAGGGATCTCCATCATCTACCTGGACGCCATGGACGTGATCCGGCACCGGCTGGTGAAGGACATCATCCGAGCCTACGAGGCTACCGATGAGAGCACCGCGTGACGCCCGCCAGCGAGCGTAGGCAGGACCCTTCGTTCTTCGAGATGCTCTCGCGTCCGCCCCGGCGGACGTGGCCCGACCGCGTCGTGCACCATGGCGCTCGGGTGCTCCTGCTCGTCGTCCTGGCAGGGGCCGTCACGGCCCTCTTCCTGCCGACCGATCGCATGCAGGTCGAGCGCTACGAGGTGGGGATGGTGGCCGAGGAGAGCGTCATCGCCCAGGTCCCGTTCAGCGTCCCCAAGACGCCCGGGGAGCTGGAGCGGGACAGGGCCGAGGCGATGACGGCCGTGCCCCCCACCTTCAACTACGAGCCCCAGATGGCCGACTCGGTGGAGTCGCGCCTCGAGGGGTTCTTCCGCCGCATGGCGGTCGTGTCCGACACCGGCTCGATGGCCAATCTCCAGGGGCTGCTCCAGGGCAGCTCGATCCAGCTTACGCCCGACCAGACCGAGCTGCTGCGCGATCCGGAGAACTTCCGGCTGCTGCGTGACGCGGCGCTGCAGGCCGCCCGGGAGATGCTTCCCCTGGGCGTGGTGGACGGCGCCGAGCTCGAACAAGTCACCACCGAGAGCATCACCGTGCGGCAGGAGACGGAGCAGGGCGACCTGATGGAGCGCTCCGTGGACACGGCCCAGGTGGTCTCCACCCGGGAGTTCCTGCCCCGTGCCGTGGGCCTCCTCCCCGCGGGAGCCCCGCCGGACCTGCAGCAGATCCTGCGCCTCGTCCTCATCCAGTTCGTGGAGCCGACGTACCGGCCCAACGTGCCGGCCACCGAGCTCGACCGGGACGCGGCGTCCCGCTCGGTGCCCACCACGAAGCAGAGCGTGCTGGAGGGCGAGGCCATCGTGCGGGCCAACGAGGCCATCACGCCCGCCACGCTGGAGAAGCTCACCGCCTACGAGGAGCAGCTGCGGACCCGCGGCATGCTGGAGAGCGAGGGGATCCAGTGGGCGCCGCTGGTGGGCGCGGCGCTCCTGAACCTGCTGGTCCTCTCGGTGTTCGGCCTCCTGGTCTTCTTCTTCCGCCAGGAGATCTACCACAACTTCAGGTGGATGGCGCTGATGGCCCTGCTGGTGGCGGCCTACTTCGCCGTGGCGGCGGTCATCGCGGGCAACGCGCTGCCCCCGGAGCTGCTACCGATCGCCTTCGTCGCCCTGGCCGTGTCGGTGCTCTGGGACGGTCGCATGGCCCTGGTCCTGGTCCTGGTGCTGGCGGTGCTCACCGTGATGCAGCAGCCGTTCGGCCGCATCCCCATCCTCGTGGTGACCCTCGTGGGAGGCGCTTCGGCGGCGCTCTCCGTGCGGGCCGTGCGGCGGCGGGCGCAGACGTGGATCTTCGTCGCGATCATCGCGGCGGCCTACTCCGCCGTCCTGCTGGCCCTGGTCCTTTCGGGGCAGCTGGACCCCGCCAGCTTCTGGGTGTCGGCCGCCGCCGCGGGGGGCAACGCCGTGCTGTCCGCGGTGCTGGCCATGGGATTCCTGCCGGTCTTCGAGCTGTTCACCGGCATCACCACCGACCAGACGCTCCTGGAATGGGCCGATCCGAACCGGTCGCTCCTCAAGCGCCTGTCCATGGAGGCCCCCGGCACGTACGCCCACACCATCAACGTGGCCAACCTCGCGGAATCGGCGGCCAACGTGATCGGAGCCAACGGCCTGCTGTGCCGTGTGGGCCTCTACTACCACGACGTGGGCAAGATGCTCAAGCCCCACTACTTCGTGGAGAACCAGCCCGATGGGCGCAATCCGCACGACCGGCTCAAGCCGGACACGTCGGCGGCCATCGTGAAGGAGCACGTGGTGGAGGGCTACAGGATGGCGCGGGAGGCCAAGGTCCCCGACGTCGTGGCCGATTTCATCCCCGAGCACCACGGCACGCAGCGGATCGGGTTCTTCTGGGAGAAGGCCAGGGAGGAGTACGGGGAGGAGAGCCTGAAGCCGGAGGACTTCACGTACCCCGGCCCGCGCCCCCGCTCCCGCGAGACGGCCATCGCCATGCTCGCCGATTCGGTGGAGTCGGCGACCCGTGCGCTGCAGGATCCCACGCCCGAGCGCGTTCGCGACCTGATCCACAACATCGTGGAGGCGAAGATCGCCGACGGGCAGCTCGACGAGGCGCCCCTCACGCTGCGCGAGGTCGCGCAGATCAAGGAGCAGTTCGTGAAGGTGCTCGCGGGCATCTACCACCACCGCATCGACTACCCCCAGACGAAGCATCTGACGGACGCTCCGGACCGCGACGGGGAGGGTCCGGAGGGCGACTCCGGCGGCGAGAGCGGGGAGGACGAGGGCGCGGAGGGTGGCGCAGACGAGGCCGACCCCTCGGCCTCGGCCCCGGCGCGGGACGCCGACGGCGACGTCCCCGGGGCGCCCGGGGCGCCCGCCGCGCCCCCGGACACGTCCACT
>JAHWKH010000114.1 GCA_019347995.1 Gemmatimonadota bacterium
CGGTCGACCCGCTCGGGCGGCAGCTCGGAGTCTGGGTTCTGGGCGTAGTAGAGCTGTCGCTTGGTGCGGAAGTGGTCTCCGTCCCCGGGCATGTAGGTGCCGATGAAAAGGGCCTTGCCGCCGCCGGTGGAGACCGGGACGAAGCGGTCGAGGACGATTGCGTTGCGGATGGTCCAGGGGGCGAGGACGAGCGCGAACGCGACGAGGAAGCGCGCGTCGAGCCGGCGGCGTGGCCGGTCGACCGCCGTGTCGGCGATGCGGGGGTCGAGCCTCTGCGTCGTGATCGAATGGATCCCGTGGGCGCGGGCGTCGGCCCGGAAGGCGCGTCCCGCCCGCTCCACCTCGATCCCCTGCTCCAGGAGGAGGTCCACCAGCGCCCGCGAGCGGTCCGCGTCGCCCTCGGCGACCAGGAGGAAGTCGGGCTGGCCCGCGTCCACGTTGCGGTGGAACGCGGCGAAGTCGCCGAGAAGCTCCGTGCGTCGCATGGCCGCGGCCCGGGCCGTCGCCTGTCCGCTGGTGCGGTGGTGCTGGGCGCGCTCGCGCAGGGTGAGGACCGTCCCGTCGGGACGCTCCACGGCCAGGCCCGCGAAGCCGCCCCCGGCCTGCTCGTAGGTCATGCCGATGGAGCCCAGGAGCCCGGGCCAGCTGTCGCCGTAGCCCGGATAGAACTGGTCGTAGGACTCGCCCGTGTAGTAGAGCCACCCCTCCCGGTCGAAGGCCGCCGCGTTCGCCTCGCCGAAGATGCGGCCCCACTTGAGCGTGGTCTCCGGATAGAGCGGGTTGATGGGCTCGGCGGCCGGGAAGAAGAAGTAGCTCGACTGGTAGCTCATCTCGTGGAAGTCCACGTGCACCTGGGGCAGCCAGCGGTCCCAGGTGGCGGCCCGGGCGCGGGTCTCGATCTGGCTGAGCCAGGCCCAGTCGCGGTTCAGGTCGAAGAGGTAGTGGTTGAAGCGACCTCCCGGCCACGGCTCACGGTGCTCGCGCGCCTCGGGGGCGGGGTTAGGCTCCGTTCCCCGGGCCCCGTTGTAGAAGCTCAGGTAGCGCTCGCGGCCGTCGGGGTTCAGGGCCGGATCGATGACGACCACGGCCGAGTCCAGGACGCTCGCCACCTCCGGCGCCTCCCGGACCAGGTCCCAGGTGGTCCACATGGCGGCTTCCGACGAGGAGCTCTCGTTGCCGTGCACCCCGTACGAGAAGTAGATCACCGCGGGCTGGCCCGACGCGATGATCTCCCGGGCCCTGGCCTCGGACGTGGCGGGGTCGGTCAGCTCACGGTTGAGCGCCAGGATCTCTTCGAGGCGCTCCCGGTGCGCCTCGCTGGCCACCAGCACCTGGAGAAGCGGCCTGCCCTCCCACGTGCGTCCGTAGGGGTGCACCGAGACCAGCGGAGTGGTTCGCTCGAGGGTGTGGAAGTACATCCCGAGCGACGCCACGTCGGTGAATTGCTCGCCCAGGTCCCACCCCAGCACGTCCTGGGGCGAGGGAGGCGTGGACGGCATCTCCTGGGCGGCCGCCCCGATCGCGAGCCCCGCGACGGCGACGAGGAACGTGCCGGCGATCCTGGGAAGACGGCGGGCTGGCGTCACTTGAAAACACGCTCGGTGATGGAGTGTCTCGGACCGGAACGAGCCGGTGGAAGTTGACAGCATCGGCCGGGTCCGTCCACCTTCGGCCGCTGCGCGGAATCGCCCGCCGCCGCGGGCATCCCTCCCCCTGCCCCGGTACCCCCATGGCCACTGCCGAGCGCGAGATCACGAGGCGCGGGCTGCCCCCCGAGGCCTACGAGACGATCCCCGGTGAGCGCTACCCGCCCTACGTCGGGGCCCACGAGCGCCTGGACGAGTTCACGGTCAAGGCCGTGGTCCTGGGCATCCTTCTCGGTGTGGTGTTCGGGGCCGCGAACGCGTACCTGGGCCTGCGCGTCGGCCTCACCGTCAGCGCGTCCATCCCGGCGGCGGTCATGGCCGTGGCCTTCTTCCGCGTGCTGAAGAAGGGCACGGTGCTCGAGGCCAACATGGTCCAGACCATCGGCTCGGCGGGGGAGGCGCTGGCCGCGGGCGTCATCTTCACGCTGCCGGCCCTCTTCGTGTGGCAGCGCGAGGACCCCGCCGTCGTCGTCGACGTCCTCCAGATCAGCGTCATCGCGCTCTTCGGCGGCCTCCTGGGCGTCCTCTTCATGATCCCGCTGAGGAGCTATCTCATCAGCCGCGAGCACGGCGCCCTGCCCTATCCCGAGGGGACGGCGTGCGCCGAGGTGCAGGTGGCGGGGGACCTGGGCGGAACCAAGGCGAAGCTCCTGTTCCAGGGCCTCGGGCTGGGGGCGCTCTACCAGGCGCTGGCCAACGGGCGCGGCCTCGCGCTGTGGCAGGAGTCGCCCTCGCTGGACCTTCCGGCCCGGGCGCGCATCGGCGGCGACTTCACGCCCGAGCTCCTCGGGGTGGGCTTCATCATCGGACCCAGGATCGCCGCCATCATGTTCGGAGGCGGAGCGCTGGCGTGGCTGGTGCTCATCCCGGCCATCGGCATCTGGGGCGGCACCCAGACCGTGTACCCGGCCACCGAGCCCATGTCCGCGCTGAGCTCCGACGCCATCTGGAACAACTACATCCGTTACGTCGGCGCCGGCGCGGTGGCCTTCGGAGGCCTGATCACCCTGCTCAAGAGCCTGCCCACCATCGTGGAGAGCTTCCGTCTGGGCCTCGGCAACATCGGCGGCGCGGCAGGCGCCGCGCTGCCCCGCACGCAGCAGGACATTCCCCTCAACCTCGTCCTGGGCCTGGCGGGCCTGATGGCCGTGGCGCTGTGGCTCTTCCCCGGCGTGCCGGTGGACCTGATGGGCGGCCTGCTCATCGTGCTGTTCAGCTTCTTCTTCGTCACCGTCTCCAGCCGCATCGTCGGCCTCATCGGCTCGTCGTCGAATCCGGTCTCCGGCATGACGATCGCGGCACTGATCCTCACGTCGCTCATCTGGGTGGCGCTGGGCTGGAACGACGGCAGCGTCCAGTCCAAGGTGTCGGTACTGGCCGTGGGCGCCGTCGTGTGCATCTCCGCCGCCATCGCCGGCGACTCCTCGCAGGACCTCAAGACCGGCTTCCTCGTCGGTGCCACGCCCAGGCTGCAGCAGTGGGGCGAGATGATCGGCGTCATCACGTCGGCGGCGGTCATGGGATTCGTGCTCATCATCCTCAACGAGTCCTACGGCATCGGCACCGCCGACGGGCTGCCGGCGCCGCAGGCGACCCTCATGGCCCTCGTCATCGACGGCGTCCTCAGCGCGTCGCTCCCGTGGGGCTTCGTCATCCTCGGCGTCGTGATCGCGGCGATCGTCGAGCTCGTGTTCCGGCTGCCTTCCCTCGCCTTCGCCGTGGGCCTCTACCTGCCCATCTCGCTGACGACGCCCATCATGGTGGGCGGCCTCATGCGCCTCGGATTGACCCGCCGCTGGGAAGGCGTCACCCGGCCGGACGCCGGCGGCGCCGCGGAGACACCCGCCGAACCCGGCCACGAGGCGGCGGCCGGAGAGACGCCGCTGGCCGAGAAGCGCGAGCAGGGCGTCCTGTTCGCCTCCGGGCTCATCGCCGGGGCGGCGCTGGTGGGGGTCCTCATCGGCGGCCTCATCTACATGGTGACGCAGACTACGGGAGACCCCGCCGCCGCCGATCGCTGGGTGGTGGGCCACGGCTGGTCGGAGGGTCTCTTCCCCGGCTCGGACGGCCTCGTCGGCACGCTCATCTTCGTCGCGCTGTGCTGGGCGCTGTGGCGCTCGGCCAACCGGGAGATGCCGTCGACGTGAGGGGCGGGGTGCGGGACCGCCGCGGGCCCCGCGGCCCCGGTGGGCCGCGAGCGGCGGCCCCGGCCCGCCGGCGGGAGCGGGTGGCTCTTCCGCTCATCCTGCTGGCCGCCGCCGCCGCGGGAAGCGGCGCGTGCGGGGCCGGCGAGCCGCCGCAGGCGGAGACGATTCCCCGCGAGACCTTCATCGCCACCTACGTGGACCTGCGCAAGGCATCGCTGGAGGGCCCGGGAGGGCCCATCGACGACGGCGAGCGCCAGCGGGTCCTCGAGGCCCATGGCGTCAGCGAGGACGACCTCCTGCGCTTCGCCGACGTCCACGGCGACGATCCCCGCTACATGCGCGAGCTCTGGGACGAGATCGAGCGCCGCCTCCAGGGTCCGCCCCCGCCCGACAGCATCGGAGCTTCCGCCAACGCGGCCTCCGGGGGTCCCCTGGCCGCGACCGACGACCACGGTACCGGCTGAGGCCGGTCCGCTCCCGTGACGTCCCACCCCAGCCTCGTCCTCGCCCCGGGCCGGGACCGGCCCGTGCGCGGCCGCCATCCCTGGGTCTTCTCGGGCTCGGTGGCGCGGGGCGAGGACGCCGCCGAGGACGGCGACGTGGTCGACGTCGTGGCCCCGGACGGAGCCTTCCTGGCGCGCGGGCTCTACAACGGCCGCAGCCAGATCCGCGTGCGGTGCTATACCTGGGACGTCGACGAGGCGCTGGACGAGGCCTTCTGGGGCCGGCGGCTCGACGCCGCGCTGGCGCTCCGTCGCGACCTGGGGCTCGACGACCCGGAGGGAGGCTGCAGGGTCGTCTTCTCCGAAGGCGACGGCCTGAGCGGGCTGGTGGTGGACCGGTACCGCGACCACCTGGCCGTGCAGCTCACCAGCCTCGCACTGGCGCGCCGCAGCGACGTGCTCCTGGACCTGCTCGAGGCGCGGCTCGCCCCGGCGTCCATCGTGCTGCGCACCGAGAAGGGCATCCTGGAGGAGGAGGGGCTCGAGCTCCGGGACGGCGTGCTGCGGGGCACGGAGCCGCCCGAGCCGTTCCCCCTGGTGGAGAACGGGCTACGCTACCGCGTGGACGTGCGCACCGGCCAGAAGACCGGCTTCTACCTGGACCAGAGGGAAAACCGTCCGAGGGCCGCCGCCTGGGCCCGGGGGCGGCGCGCCGCGGACGTGTGCTGCTACAGCGGCGGCTTCACCCTCCCCCTGCTCCGTGCCGGCGCGACCTCCGTGGTGGGCGTGGACGTGTCGGCGTCGGCGCTTGAGCTGGCCCGGGAGAACGCGAGGGAGAACGGCCTCGGCGCCGGCGCCACGTTCGTGGAGGCCAACGCGTTCGCATGGCTGGAGGAACAGGCGGAGGCCGGCGAGCGCTACGGGCTCGTCGTCCTGGACCCACCCCGCTTCGCCCGCTCCAGCCGGGGGGTGCCCCAGGCGCTGCGGGGGTACGGCCGCCTCAACGAGCTCGCGGTCCGCTGTCTCGAGCCGGGCGGCATCCTGGTGACGTGCTCCTGCACGGGCCGCGTGAGCCGCGAGGACTTCCTCGGCGTGCTCGCACAGGTGGAGGAGCGCACCGGCCGACGGATCCGCGTGCTGGAGAGCCGGGGGCAGGCGGGCGACCACCCGGTGTCGCCCGCCTGCCCGGAGACGGCGTACCTCAAGTGCCTGGTGTGCGCGGTGGAGTGAGGCGCTCTCGGCCCGCGGCCTACCGCAACCTCAGCGCGGAAGGTTCAGCCCGATGGAGAGGGCCTCCCGATCGCCCAGCGTGGCCCCGAAGCGGATGGACCAGGCCGGCGTGAACGCCAGGTCCACGCCCAGGTCGACGGCGAGATCGAGGTCGAGATCGTCCGCGGTGCCGAACGCGGCGTCCAGCACCACGCGCGGAGAGACGTAGGGACGGAAGAGCACGCCGTCGGCGTCGATGTCGGCCCCGACGGAGATGCCCGCGGGCAGCGAGAGCACCACGTCGTCCCCCACGCCGACCCCCGCCCCCAGCAGCCAGAGGACTCCGAACGGCCGCTCCGCCGTGGGCAGGAGGAGGTGCCCCGACGCGTCCAGGCCGCCGAAGACGGCCAGGTCGTCGCCCGGGTCCTCGGCGAGCCCGATGCGGAACCCGTAGCCGACGGGGGCCGGATTCGAGCGGAACGTCCCCATGACGCCGATGCCGTCGCCGGGGCTGGGCTCCATGAGGTGGATGCCCCATCCGCCCGGGGAGCCGGGAGCCAGGAGCATCGGCGAGTCCCACGCCACCTGCGCCTGTGCCCCCGGGGCCACGCCCAGAAGGCCCATGATCATCGCACCGCCCCATCCCACCGCACGCTTCATCTGCACGACCGCGCCTCCATCTCTCGATTCGTGGACGATTACCTTGGGGAAGCCGCCCGGCGCAGGATCCACGCCGCCGGCGGGGTTTTCTACACCCCATACCGTCAAAACGGCGAAGGAGGAATGCACCCATGACGTTCGAGCGCGCGTTCAGCGGCGCCCCGTGGGAGGCGAAGGTGGGATACTGCCGCGCCCTGAGGGCGGGCCACCAGGTATTCGTCACGGGCACCGCGCCGGTGGCGGAGGGCGGCGGGGTCGAGGCGCCGGGGGACGCCTATCGGCAGACGCTGCGCTGCTTCCAGATCATCCAGGGCGCCCTGGCCGAGCTGGAGCGCGTGCGCGCGCACCGCGAGGAGTTGCTGGCCGAGATCGAGGCCCTGCGCGAAGCCGCAGAGCATGATCGCCGCGCCATCGCCCGCCTCGGCGCGCTGATGGGGGAGGGCGAGGGCGCGGACGCGGTGCACGACGGCGACGGCGCAGCGCCGGCAACCGCGGACGATCCCGCAACTCCGCTCGACGCCGTGCGCCAGGCTCGCGCGGAGGCCCGGTACCTGGTGTTCACCGACGCCGCCGAGCAAGCCGCCGCGGACAGCCCCTTCCGTCGCCCCGCCGACCTCCTCGAGGCGCTGCGCCGCCTCGACCGCCTCGCCGAGCTGCACGCTCCCGAGGCGGGCTTTGGCACATCCCTGGGCGAGGCCGCCCGGGACCTGGGCCTCTCCTGGAAGCAGGGCGTCTCCGACACCGCACGCAGCCGCAAGCCCCACGCCTACGCCGTGACCCACGAGGGCCAGCGCCTCGAGCTCGGCCCCCACGTCGCCGTCGGCTCGGGCTCCGGAGCCGGCTACATCGCCCGCATCTACCTCGCCGTCGAGGACGGCGCCGGCAACCTCCCCCGTGGCCTCTACGTCTGCCACGTCGGTCGGCACCTGCCCGACACGACGACCTAAGTCACGGCCACGGCGGGCCGGTTCGGGTAGAAGGCGGAGTGGACGCCCTCGACACCTGGCGCGGCCCGACCGACGCAGACCCGGGTGGTCGGAGCGCTGGGCCTGCGGCGGCTCGTGACGGAGGTGCGCGGCGGCACGGGCTGCTCGCCACGGATCCGCCGGATCACCCGTATCACCGGGCGCGGAGGCGGCTCATGAGAAGCACACCGTCCGGAAAAGGAGAACCCATGGCCCCGCAGCACGACGACGGATCGTTTCCGGCAGTCCTCGCCCATCCCACGGCGGGCCAGAGCACGCTGGAGCCGAGCCGCAT
>JAHWKH010000115.1 GCA_019347995.1 Gemmatimonadota bacterium
TGGAGGCGACGCAGGGCTCGATCGTGATCCGCTTCGCCAACACCGACACCACGACCGCCACCACCATCAACGGCACGATCGTGATCGATCCCACCGCGGGCGGGGGCACGCAGCTGCGCTCGGCGGTGGAGGGCGACGACTGGGAGCTGTTCATCGATCCGGCCGCCAGCCAGGAGTTCACGGACGTCCAGGTCAAGGACTCCGACGCCATGGAGCTGGGCGGGGCCACGGCGGTGGCGACGCCGGGGACCGGCGTGGGCCGAGAGACGGCCAGCGATGCGACGCCCGGATGGGCAAGCAGCACCTCACGGCAACCACGCAAGAGGGCAACGACCTTTTCCCGCCAGGTGCCCGTCGCTTCGACGTCGCCGATTCCTGAGGCGACCGCGTCGACCACGCGGTCGAGTAAATCGTCCTTGTCGCGCACGTGGTTGTAGGCCGACATCGGGTCGACGCCGAGCTCGCGTCCGAGCCGGCGCATGCTGAGTGCATCCAGGCCGTCGCGGTCGGCGAGCTCGATGGCGGCCTCGGCGACGGTGTCCGGGTCGATCAGGTACTGCGGCGCCAGCAGCGCCAGCACGGCGTCGGTCTCGGTGAGGGAAGGCACGCTCATGACGACGGGTCCCAGCCCCCGCACCTGCCGCTCGGCCGGGACGGGGCTCTCCCTCCACGGCGTCGGCTCGTCTCCCGCCCCCCCGTCGTCCACCAGGGCGAGGCGCTGCCCCTCGGGGTCCTCGAAGTCCAGCGTGACGCGGCCGTCGCGCTCGTGGACCTCCCCGGCGGCGACGCCATGCTCCCCGAGGCGGTCCGCCCACCAGGCCACCGTATCCTCCCCCGAGACGCGCAGGTGGGTGCGGGTGACGCTGTGGGTCCCCCGCCGCTCGGCGGGGACGTCCCAGTCGAAGAAGGTGAGATCGGTTCCCGGGGAGCCCAGGGCGTCGGCGTAGAAGAGATGGTAGGCGCGCACGTCGTCCTGGTTCACCGTCCGCTTCACCAGTCGCATGCCCAGGACGCCGGTGTAGAAGCGGTGGTTGTCCGAGATGCGGCCGGAGACCGCGGTGACGTGGTGGATCCCGTGGAGGTGCATGGTCGCCGTGGGGGTCGGGGGGAGGCTCGCGAAGGCGCTACCCCGACGGGTCCCGCAGGAGCCGGCGCGGCCGGCGTCTTCCCTTCCGGCCCGCTTCCACGGCCGCCGCCGGCGCCCTCGCCGCCGAAACCGGGCCGGGCGCCCGACCGTAGTGGAGGCCGCCCGTCCTCGTCCGTGCCCGGAGTCGCTCCGTGACATCAGCTCGCGTCCGCCGGTGCCTCCTCGCCCTCCTGGCCGCCGCCCTGCTCCCCTCGGCCGGCGTCGCCCAGGGCGTAAAGATCGCCGTGGGCGACGTGGGCCTCGGCATCGGGGACGTGCCGCGGCTGGACGGGCTCCGCCTCAACTTCCGGGACCGTCACCTGGAGCGCGTGCGGGGCGTCAACGTGACGCTGTGGGAGCCGTACGAGGGCGCCCGGGGCGAGGTGCAGGGCCTCGCGGTGGGACTCCCCCTCACGGGTGCCCGCACCGTCGAGGGTCTTGCGGTGGGGGCCGCCGTCGCCGTCGAGGACCGCTTCACCGGCATCGGCCTGGCCCCCCTGGGCTTCGGCGCCGGCGAGCGCGTCCGCGGTATCGCGCTGGCCGGGCTGGGGATCGGAGGCGGGGGAGACCTGGAAGGCGTCATGGTGGGCGGCATCGGCCTGGGCGTGGGCGGGGACATCCGCGGCGTGGCCATCGGCGGCGTGGGAGCGGGGGGAGGCGGCGACCTCACCGGCCTCGGCGTGGGTGGCGTGGGGCTGGGGATGGGCGGCGACCTCACGGGCGTGGCCATCGGCGGCATCGGCGTGGGCGCCGGGGGCCGTGTCCGCGGCCTGGCGGTGGGAGGCGTGGGCGTGGGCGTCGGGGGCGGCGCGACCGGCGTCACGGTGGGAGGCGTGGGCGTGGGCTCGGGAGGCGAGCTGCGCGGCCTGACCCTGGCCGGTGTGGGCGTGGGCGCGCCCCGTCTCACCGGCCTCACCGTATCCGGCATCGGGGCGGGCGCGGAGGAGGCGCGCGGGGTCGTCGTCGCCCCGGCCTTCTTCAGGATCGAGGAGGGCGGGAGCCTGTCGGGCGTGTCCATCAGCGCCTTCAACGACATCCAGGGGCGGCAGCGGGGCCTCACCATCGGGCTGCTCAACATCACCGAGGAGCTGCACGGGGTGCAGGTGGGGCTCCTCAACATCGCGTGGAACAAGCCGTCGTGGCGGGTGCTGCCGCTGGTGAACTACCACCGCTGACGCCCGCTCCCCCCGAGCTCTTCCTAGACTTCCCCTCCGTACTCCGGGAAGCGCTCCCCCATCACCCGCTCCTCCTCCTCGATGCGCTTGCGCAGAAAGAGGGCGTACGGAGGCAGGAGCACCACCAGGGTGACCCAGGCGTGCAGCGCCAGGCCCAGCCCGATCAGCTCGGGAGCCAGGTTCAGGAAGTAGTTGGGGTGGCGGAAGGTGCGGAACAGCCAGCCCCGGTGCAGCCGGTGGTCGGGGGCGACCAGGAGCCTCACCGTCCACTGCGGCCCGAGAGTGGCGATGACCGTCGTCAGGACGGCCATGGCGAACCCCCACACCGCCATCCCGACGAGGGAGATGCCGTCGACGGACGTGCCCCGCACCAGCCCCTCCAGGGCGCACCCCACGTAGAAGAACGTGTGGAGGCCGGCCAGGGCGTTGCTGACCCCCGCGCCGTGCTCCCGGGCGCCGGCCGCCCTCAGCGCCCGCTCGTTCCTGCGCGAGAGGGCGAGGGTGGCCATGCGCGCCAGGACGGCGACCAGGAAGAACCAGGAGAGGATGGGATGCATGCCGCTCCTACCCCTCCCCGGCCCGGCGCGTGTCCACGGTGCTCACCCCCCGTTGCACCGGGCGCACGGGACGGGCGTCCACGGCGGCCTCTCCATGGCGCTCCGCGAGGGCGGCGCGCATGGCCTCCGCCAGCGCCGGAGCAACGTCCAGGGCTCCCACGGCCAGCAGGCCCGAGCCCGAGCCGGACACGGTGGCGCCCCAGGCGCCGGCTCCCACCGCGGCGGCCAGGGCCTCCTCGCCCCCCGGGATCAGGCGGAGGCGGTGGGGCACGTGGAGGGTGTCGCCGAACCCGAGGCCGATCAGCTCCGGGTCGGCCGTGGCGAGACCGCGGAGCAGCGCCACCACCCGGGGTAGCGCCGCCACCGCCTCGGCGTGGGAAACGGTGGCGGGCAGCGCCGTGCGGGCGTCGCGCGTGGAGACACGGGTGGGGGGGGCCGCGAAGGCGAATCCCACCTCCGGTGAGAGATCCATGGGGAGGGCGCGCGGCGCGCCGCCCGCAGCCACCACGGCGAGCAGCCCGCCGTACGCGGACGGCGCGGCGTTGTCGCCGTGGCCCTCGGCCTCGGCGGCGGCGGCGAAGGTGGCCCCGGGATCCAGGGCCTCCCCGGCGGCCAGCGCTCCGAGGGCGGAGCCCGCCACCAGCGCCGCGGCCGAGGAGCCGAGCCCCCGCGCGACCGGAATGTCGCTCTTGACGTGGAGGGTGCCCGCGGGGGCGAAGCCGCGGATCCCGAGCTCCCGGCGGAAGGCGGCCTCCAGGAGATCGTCTCCCCCCGGGGCGTCGCCGCCCTCCCGGACCACGCGCAGCGCGTCGTCGCCGGGCTCGAACTCCGCGTCCAGGAACAGGTCCAGCGCCAGCCCCACGCAGTCGAAGCCGCCCCCCATGTTCGACGTGGAGCCGGGCACGCGCACCCGGGCCGGTCGCAGGGCGCGGCTCACGTCCTCGCCTCCAGGCCCGCCGCGGCGTCCCCCAGGAGCTCGAGGAGCGCCGGGAGGTGGGGCCCCAGCGGCACGATCCGCTCCTCGCCCTCCAGGGCCAGGGTCATGCGGGGAGGAACGGCCACGGCTTCGCCGGTGGCCGGCTCCACCACCTCGGGAAACTTGGCGGGATGGGCCGTGGCCAGCGCCACCACGGGGCCCTGCCCGCCGCCGCCCCGCCAGGCCTCGGCGCCCAGGATCCCCACGGCCCCGTGGGGATCCAGCGTGTAGCCCCGCTCCCGGTGCACGCGGCCGATGCACGCCACGGTGGCGTCGTCGTCGAACGCCGCGGCGGATACGTCGCGGCGCAGCGCGGCCGGGTCGCCGCGCGTCAGGTGGCGCAGGCGCTCCAGGTTGCTCGGGTCGCCCACATCCATGGCGTTGGACACCGTGCGCCTCGACGGGGCGGGCGCGTGCGTGCCCGTGTCGAGGTAGCGAAGGAAGGCGTCGTTCCGGTTGAGCGCGGCCACCAGCCGGGTCACCGGCAGCCCCGCCCGGGCGGCCATGAGCCCGGCGGTGAGGTTGCCCAGGTTCCCCGACGGAACGGAGAACGCGCACCCCTCGCTCCAGCCTCCCAGACGCATCGCCTCCACGTAGTAGAAGGTCTGGGGCAGGAGCCGGCCCACGTTGATGGAATTGGCGGCGGTGAGGCCGAGCCTCGCGGCCGCCTCGTCGCGGAAGGCGTCCTTCACCAGCCGCTGGCAGTCGTCGAAGGTGCCGCGCACCGCCACGGCGGCCACGTTGCCGCCCAGCGTGCTGAAGAGACGGCGCTGACGCTCGCTCACGCCGTCCGCCGGAAACAGCACCACCACCCGGAAACGCCGCCGGCCGGCGAACGCGTGGGCCACGGCGCTGCCCGTGTCGCCGGAGGTGGCCACCAGCACGACGCGGGTCCGCTCCGGCTCCGGGTCGAGGCGCTCCATGAGGGCGGCCATGAAGCGTGCGCCCACGTCCTTGAAGGCGAGGGAGGGCCCGTGGAAGAGCTCCAGCACGTGTAGCCCGTCGCCCAGCGGGACCAGCGGCACGGGGAAGTCCAGCACCTCCGCCACCGTCGCCTCCAGCACCGGGCCCGCCACCTCGTCGCCCAGGAAGGCGCGCGCCACGGCCAGCCCCGTCTCCTGGAAGGAGTCGCTCGCGCGCGCCACGGCCCGCGCGTCCAGACGGAGAGGCTCGGCGGGAACGTACAGGCCGCCGTCGGGCGCGGGGCCGCGGAACATGGCCTCGGCCAGGGACACCGCTCCGCCGCCCCGGGTGCTGCGCCATCCGCTCATCGGAAGGGCTCTCCGGCGGAGGCCGCCGCCGGGGCGAAGAGGGCGGGGCCCTCGGCGGAGCTTCCCTCTCTCCCCCTGGGTCCGCCGGCCCGCAGGCGCACGGGCGCTTCCTGGGCCTCGGCGCGGGCCCTCAGCACGTCCGCGAACACGCCCGCCGCGGTCACCTCGGGGCCGGCGCCCGGTCCGCGCACCACGAGCGGCGTGGCGCTGTAGCGGTCCGAGACGACCAGGACGAGGTTCTCGCTTCCCCTGAGGCTCCAGCACGGGTGCTCCCGGGGCACGACCTCCAGCCCGACACGGGCCCGGCCGTCCTCCACGGTGCCCATGTAGACCAGCCGTCCACCCGAGGCGTCGGCGTCCGCCCGGCTCCGCGCCATGAAGTCGTCCAGGGACGGGAGCCGCTCCCAGAACGCCTCCAGCGTGCCGCCGACGGCCTCGCGGGGGAGGAGGGGCTCGACGTCCACGTCCGACGGCTCCAGCTCGAGCCCGGCGGCGCGGGCCAGGATGACGAGCTTGCGCGCCACGTCCGTCCCCGACAGGTCGTCTCGGGGGTCGGGCTCGGTATAGCCGAGCTCGTGGGCCGAGCGGACCGCCTCGCTGAACGTCCGGCCGCCCATGAGCTCGTCGCAGAGGTAGCCCAGCGTCCCCGACAGGACGCCCTGGAGGCGCACGATGCGGTCGCCGGTGTGCACCAGGTCGGCCACGGTGCGCAGGATGGGGAGCCCGGCGCCCACGGTGGTCTCGTGGTAGACCGCGGCTCCCTCCCTGGCCGCGGCCTGCAGGCGCCGCCAGGCCTCGACCGGGCCGGAGAAGCCGATCTTGTTGGCGGCCACCACAGACACCCCCGCGGCGAGCAGGCGCTCGTAGCCGGATGGAAGCGTGGGGCTCGCGGTGCAGTCCACGAAGACGCGGGGGTGGTGGGGGCTGGCGATGGCGGCCTCCACGAGAGCATCGGCGGAGGCGTCGGATCGCGAAAGGGCCTGGCGCCAGCCCTCCAGGTCGACCCCCTCCCGCGACAGGAGGCTCCCGCGGCTGGTGCCGATGCCCGTGACGCGCAGCCGGTGGTGCGCCGCCCTGCCGGCGAGCTGGTCCAGGAGGGCGGAGCCCACCCGGCCGGTGCCGGCCACCCAGAGCTCGGCCGCCCGGGGCCGGGGCGCGAAGAACGCGTCGTGCACGGCGCGCACCGCCGCGGCTCCGTCCGCCCCGGAGACGACCACGGAGATCGTGCGCTCCGACGCGCCCTGGGCGATGGCCCGCACGTTGATGCCGTGGTGGCCCAGCACTCCGAAGACACGCGCCGAGATCCCGGTGCGGCGGCGCATCCCGTCCCCCACCACCGTCACCACCGCGCAGGCCCTTTCCACGCGCACGGCGTCGATCCTGCGGGTCTCCCGCTCGAGGCGGAACTCGTCCTCCAGCGCCGCCCGGGCCGAAGGGGTGGAGGCGTCGGGCACCACGACGCACACCGACGCCTCGCTGCTGCCCTGGGTGACCATGACGACACGGATCCCGCCGTCGCGGAGCGCCGTCAGCGCCCGCATGGCCATGTCCGTGCCGTCGTCGCCGCCGGGAGCGGCGAGCTGCATCAGCGCGGTGTCCGCCCGCGAGGCCAGGGCGCGCACCGGATCCTCCCCCCCGGAGCCGCCTCCCGTCGAGACCTCCGTGCCGGGCTGTCCGGGCCGCAGCGCGTTGCGGATCACCAGCGGCAGTCCCCGCTCCCGGAGCAGGCGCGCCGCCCCGGGATGCACCACCTTGGCGCCCCAGTGGGTGAGCTCGAGGAGCTCGTCGAAGCTCATGGTGTCCAGGCGCGTGGCGTCGTCCACCACCCGGGGATCGGCGGTCATGACGCCGTCCACGTCGGTCCAGATCTCCACCCGGTCGGCCGAGAGGCTCACGCCCAGCACCGCCGCCGAATGGTCGGAGCCGCCCCGCCCCAGCGTGGTGACGTCTCCGGCCGCCGTGGCCCCGGTGAACCCCGGTACCACGGGCACCCCCTCCACCGCGGCCGCCTCGCGCCGGGCCGCCGTAGCGGTGGCGGCCGCGTCCACCCTCGCCTCCCCGAACGCCTCGTCCGTGACGATCCAGCGCCCCGGGTCGACCGCCACGGCGGGAAGCCCGCGCTGCCGGAGGGCGGCGGCCAGCAGCGACGCCGAGAGCGCTTCTCCGGTGGCGAGCACCCCGTCCAGCGTCCGGGGCGTGCACTCGCCCAGCAGGGCCACGCCCTTCAGCAGGCGTCCCAGCCGCTCGAAGCGG
>JAHWKH010000116.1 GCA_019347995.1 Gemmatimonadota bacterium
GGCGACGGCGGCGACGCCGATCGCCTCGGGCTCGAACACCCAGGACGAGACCACCAGCACCGCGAACTGTGTGCCCGCGCGGGCGACGAGCCCCGCTCCCATCCAGCCGAACCGCATCACGCCTAGGCCATTGCGGGCTGGGAGAGGCCGTCGCCGCAGCGCACGGCGGGCTGCGGGCCGCCTTCGACGAGCCCGAGCGCCACGTCACGCTCCTGGCCGAGACCCCGGCGGGGTACGCCAACCTGTGTCGCCTCCTCACGAAGGCGCACATGGAGAGCCCGCGGGAGGACCCCCGCCTGCCGCTGGACGCGCTCCTGGACCCGGCGCGGACGGAAGGGCTCGTCCTGCTAACGGGGTGCCGCCGAAGCCCCCTGGCCGCCGCGCTGGACTCCAGCGTGGCCGACGGCGAGGCTCTCGCCCGGCGCCTGGTGGAGGCGTTCGGGCCCGACCACGTCTTCGTGGAGCTCCAGGACAACCACGTGAAGGGCGATGCGCCCCGGAACCGCGCCCTCGGCAGCCTCGCCGACCGGCTGGGCCTGCCCGTGGTGGCCACCGGCAACGTCCACTACCACCGCCGCGAGCGGTACCGCCTCCAGGACGTGCTGGTCTCCATCCGCAACCGCACCACGCTGGACGGCTCCCACGGTCTGCGGCGCCCCAACTCCCTCTTCCACCTGGCATCGGCCGAGGAGATGGCGCGGCGCTTCAGCGGCCGGGAGGACGCGCTCCACGCCACGATGCGCATCGCGGAGCGCTGCACCGCCTTCGACCTCACCCAGGACCTGGGCTACGCCTTCCCCGACTTCGAGGGGAGCGATCGGGGCGGCGCCCTGGAGACGCTTGCCGCGGTGTGCCTGGCCGAGCTGGCGCGGCGCTACCCCGACGGGAGCCCCGACGAGGTCGAGGCCCGCGAGCGCCTGCACCAGGAGCTCAGGTTGGTGGACCTCCACGGGCTCGCCGGCTTCTTCCTGGTCTACAGGGACATCATGGACCTGGCGCGGGAGGTGGCCGCCGATCTCCGGGGCACGAGCGCCCGGGCCCGAGCCAACCTGCCGCCGGGACGCGGCCGGGGCTCGTCGGTGTCCTCCATCATCTGCTACCTGATCGGGCTCTCCAACGTGGACCCGGTGAAGGCCGAGCTCTTCCTGGGACGCTTCCTCAACGAGGCGCTCCGCAGCGTGCCCGACATCGACCTGGACTTCCCCCGCGACATCCGCGACGAGCTCATCCTGCGGGTCTACGCCAAGTACGGCGCCGAGCACGTGGGGCTGGTGGCCACCTTCCCCTCCTACCGCATGCGCTCGGCGGTGCGGGAGGTGGGCAAGGCGCTGGACCTCCCCTTCGGCGAGCTGGAGAAGCTGGCCAAGCTCGCCGACCACTACACGCCGCTGGCGCTGCGGAGCGAGATGGAGCGCGCGCCCGAGCTCCGGGAGAAGGCGGCCTCGCCCGCGTGGCAGGCGCTGATCGAGGTGTGCGAGGCCATCGCCGGGCTCCCCCGCCACATCTCCCAGCACGTGGGCGGCATGATCATCTCGAGCCGGCCCCTCGTGGAGATGGTACCGCTGGAGCCGGCGGCCATGGAGGGCCGGGTGCTGTGCCAGTGGGACAAGGACGCCTGCGACGACGCCGGCTTCATCAAGATCGACTTCCTGGCGCTGGGCATGCTCTCCCTGGTGGAGGAGGCCGTGGACCTCATCGCCGAGCGGAGCGACGACGGCGAGCCCCCCGACCTCTCCCGCATCGACCTCGAGGACGAGGCGGTCTACGACCGCATCTGCGAGGGCGATACCGTGGGCATGTTCCAGGTGGAGAGCCGCGCCCAGATCCAGATGATCCGGCGCGTGCGGCCCCGCACCCTGGAAGAGCTGGCCATCCAGGTGGCCATCGTGCGGCCGGGCCCCATCGTGGGCGGCGCCGTGAACCCCTACGTGCGGCGCCGGGAGCTGCTCCGGGAGAACCCCGATTTCCAGGTCCCCTACGACCACCCCCTCCTGGAGGAGGCGCTGGGGGAGACGCTGGGCGTCGTCATCTTCCAGGACCAGGTGCTCAAGGTGGCCCAGGCGCTGGCGGGCTTCAGCGACGGGCAGGCCGAGGAGCTGCGCCGGGCCATGAGCCGCAAGCGCTCCAAGGAGGCGCTCTCGTCGCATTGGAAAGCGTTCCGCACAGGCGCGGCCGGCCGGGGGGTCGACGAGGAGACGGCCCGCCAGGTCTTCACCCAGGTGGTGGCGTTCAGCGAGTTCGGCTTTCCCAAGAGCCACGCCGCCGCCTTCGGGCTGCTGGCCTACCAGTCGGCGTGGCTGCGCCACTACCACCCCACCGCGTACTACGTGGCGCTCTTCAACAACCAGCCCATGGGCTTCTACTCCCTGGACGCCCTGGGCCGGGACGCCCGCCGCCACGGCGTCGACATCCTGCTGCCCGACGTCAACCGCAGCGGCGTGGCGTGCAGCCCCGAGGCCGACGACCTCAGGATCGGCCTGGGATTCGTGCGCGGCTGGGGCGAGGACGTGGCGAAGCGGGTGGTGGAGGAGCGGGAGAAGCGCGGCCCCTACCGCTCGCTGACGGACTTCCTGCGCCGCACCCCCGCCTCCCTCAAGCGGCCGGCGGTAGAGAACCTGGTCTGGGTGGGCGGCTTCGACGGCCTGGGGCTCACCCGCCGCGAGCTGCTCTGGCAGGCCGGCCTGTGGCTGGGGCCCGAGTCGGATCCCGACCGCACCGGAGGCCGCGACGACCATGCCCAGGTGGAGCTGGAGCTGGACGAGCCCTACGCCGGCCTCCGCTTCCCCGACCTGGAGGACCCGGACCGCCTGGTGGCCGAGTACCGCATGCTCCACTTCTCGGCGAGCATGCACCCCCTCTCGCTGCTGCGCGACCAGCTCCCCTCCGACACGGTCACCTCGGACCGCTTTCCCGATCTAAGCGACCGCTCGACGGTGCGCATCGCGGGGCTGGTGACGGCCCGACAAAGACCTGCGACTGCGAAGGGCTATGTCTTTGTCCTGATGGAAGATGAGTCCGGTCCCATAAACGTGATTGTCAAGCCAGATCTGTATGACCGGGCGCGCTCGGTGGTGCGCATGGAGCCCTTCCTCCTGGTGAAGGGGCGGCTCCAGAAGGATGGCGCCACCATGAACGTCATCGCCTTCGAGGTGGAGCCGCTGCGGGTGGGCGCGGGGATCGATCCGCGGATCTCCGCGGACATCGGGGACGGACGTCCGGACGAGCGGGTGGCGCCGGAGGTGTCCGACCTCCCCCCCACCCTGGAGTACTGGGGCAACCAGGAGCGGGTGAAGGAACGCGCCGAGCGCGCGGCGGCGGTGCGCGAGACCATGACCGAGGAGGCGGCGGTCCGCGAGACGTGGAGCCCGCAGTGGAAGGCGAAGGCGAGCGCGTTCCGCTACCTCACGGCGCTGCGGCAGGCGCCCCCGGACATCAAGAACTTCGGGTAGGGAAATGCGATGTCGGCGGCCTCGCGGATCCCGCCACGGGTCTCGAGCTGAGCTTGGCCGCACCCAGGAATATGGGTAACTTGTTACCATGAAAGCCACGATCGAATTCGAGGACTCGCTCTATCGCCGCCTCAAGGTGGAGGCCGCCCGGCGGGGGCGGACGATCCGCGACATGGTGGAGGAAGGCGTCCGCCACGTCCTCGGCCACCCTTCGCCTCGACCGAGCGAGGAGCCTGAGGAAGAGCCGGAATGGTTCGGCGCGCTTCACGGCTATGCGCACAATGCGGCGGACGACCACGACCTCGAAGCCGTCCGTCGCTCCATCGCGAAAGGACGCGCCGACACCCCGGAATGACCGGTCTCGATACCTCCGTGGTCCTCCGGCTCCTGGTTGGAGAGCCCCGGGACCAGGCCGAGGTCGCACGGCGCAGGCTCGCGGACAGCTTCGCCTCCGGGTCTCCCGCGATCGCCCTCTCGAATCTGGTGGTGGGCGAGTGCTACTTCGCTCTCCGCCACCACTACCTCGTCCCCCACCGCCGGGCCGTGTCCACGTTGCGTGCCCTGCTCGACGACCCCCGCGTGCTTCCCACCGGAGCCGCCCGCCAGGTGCTCCGCGAGCTCGACCGGCGCGACACGTCCCCCGGCCTCATGGACCGCCTGATCCATGGCGATTACGAGCGAGCGGGGGCGACACTCCTCACCTTCGATCGCGACGCCGCCCGCCTTCACGGAGCGGAGTTGCTGCGGGGCTGAGCGGGGGGGAGTCGGCAGCCGATGAGCGAGTCCCCGGCTGCGGAAGCGTCCTCGGCCAACGGACGGAAGCGCCCCCGTCACTCTGCCCGCAAAGCTTCCACCGGATCCACCCGCGTGGCGCTGCGCGCCGGCAGCAGCGTGGCCGCCACCACCACCGAGGCCAGGAGCACCGCCACGCCCACGAAGACCACCGGGTCGGTGGGCTCCACCTCGAAGAGCAGGCTCTCCAGCACGCGGCTGCCGAGGAACGCGGCCAGGAGGCCGAGGGCCAGCCCCCACGCCGCCGGCCGCATCCCCTGCCCCAACACCAGCCTGGTGATGCTCCGGCGATCCGCCCCCATGGCCATGCGCACCCCGATCTCGCGAGTGCGGCGCGAGACCAGGTAGGCCACCACGCCGTAGAGGCCCACGGCGGCCAGCACCACGGCGAGAGCGGCGAAGAGGCCGAGGAGCGTGAGATAGAACCGCGTGGGCGCGAGCTGACGGGCCACCACCTCCTCCAGCGTCTCGACGTTGCGGACGGGCAGGTCGGAATCCAGCTCTCGGACCACGTCCCGGAGCCGGGGAACGAGCGACGGCGCGCCCGCCCGGCCGCGGACGTGGACGGTCGCGAATCCGGGGCCCATCTGGGCCAGGGGGACGTAGAGGGCCGGACGCGTGTCGTCGGTGAGGGACTCGGACATCACGTCGGGGACGACGCCGACGATCGTGAACATGGGCGAGCCGTAGCCGAAGTCGATGGTCAGCTCCACCCGCGCGCCCAGGGGGTCCTCGCCGGGGAAGTTCTGCTGCACGAAGCGCTCGCTCACCACCGCCACGGGCACGTCGCCGGGGCCGTCGGACGCCGCCAGCCCGCGGCCCCGCAGGACCGGGATGGAGAGCGTCTCGAAGTACCCGGGCGTGGCCGGGCGGATGGCGGCGTAGGTCTCCTGGCCCCGCGGCGGCTCGGGGCGTCCGTCCACCGAGACCGTGCCCACGGCGTTCCCACGCCCGAGGGGCGCGCCGAAGAGGGAGCCCACCGACGCGACGTCCGGCATGGCCGCGATGCGCTCCTCCATCCGGCGGTAGAAGCCGCCCACCTCATCCAGCCCCGGATAGCGGGCGTCCGGAAGCGAGAGGGTGAAGCGGACCACCTGCTCCGTGTCGTAGCCGGGATCGACGGCGATCAGGCGGGCGAAGCTCTTGAGGAGCAGGCCGGCCCCCACCAGGAGCACCAGCGAGAGGCCCACCTCCGTCACCAGCAGCAGGCTGCGCGAGCGCGCCTCTCCACGGCTCGAGCCGCCGCGGCCGCCGGCGCCCAGGCCGAGGGCGGGCGACGTCCTGGCGAGACGCAGCGCCGGGATGGCGCCGAACAGCAGCGCGACGACGCCCACCAGCGCCAACGCGAACAGGAGGACGGTCCCGTCCAGCGCGACCATGTCGAGGCGGGGCACGTCCGCGGGAGCGAGCGCCCGCAGCCCCTCGACGCCGTACGCCGCCAGGAGGAGCCCGCATGCCCCCCCGACAACGGAGAGGACCACGCTCTCCACCATGACCTGACCCGCCAGGCGGCGGCCGGACGCGCCCAGCGCGGCGCGCACCGCCACTTCCCCGGTGCGGGCCTGCGCCCGCACCAGGAGGAGGTTTGCCACGTTGGCGCAGGCGATGAGGAGGACGAGCCCCACGGCGGCCAGCAGGACCCACAGTCCGGTGCGCACGTCGGCCACGATCAGGTCCTGGAGCGGGATCAGGTTGAAGACCTTTTCGTGATTGGTGTCGGGATGCTCGGCCTGCAGCCGCTCCGCCAGGGCGCCCATTTCCTGGCGCGCCCGCTCCACCGTCACGCCGGGGGCCAGCCGGCCGATGGACCGGAGGATGTGGCACCCGCGCGCGCAGCCTTCGGGATCCATGGGGTACGGCCGCCAGAGCCGCGCGCTCCCGGGGAAGTCGAAACCCTCCGGGGCGACGCCCACGATCTCGAAGGAGCGCCCCTCCAGCTCGAGGGAGCGTCCGAGGGCGCCGGGATCGCCCCCCAGGCGCTCGCGCCAGAACGCGTGGCTCACCACCACCACGTCGGGGGCGCCCTCCACCGCCTCTTCGGGCCGGAGGTCGCGCCCGAGGAGGGGCTGCAGCCCGAAGACCTCGAGGAGCCCCTGCGTCACCCGCGCGCCCTCGATCACCTCGGCCTCGCCCATCCCCGTGAGGGAGACGTCCCCCGAGGCGTGCCCGACGGCGACCTCGAACGCGTCCGTGGCCGCCACGTCCTGGATGTCCGGCTTCGACATGTTGCTCCGGTCGCCGGGATCGTCCGTGTCGGCGGCCCACACCGTCACCAGCCGGTCGGGTTGATCGTACGGCAGCGGCGTGAGCAGGACGCCGTTCACCACGCTGAAGATGGCGGTGTTGGCACCGACCCCCAGGGCCAGCGTGAGGATGGCCACTGCGGTGAAGCCGGGCCGGCGCAGGAGGGCGCGGACGGCGTAGCGCACGTCCTGTCGGAGAGCGTCCATGAGGGAAGCCTGGTCGTTGGGGTAACGGGGGTCGTGGAGCCCGGGGGACGGGAACAGCCGCTCGCCCAGCCCGGTGCGGACCAGATTCAGCGACGTGCGCAGCGTGAAGCGCGCGGCCGCCGCCCGGCCGAGGGCCGCGGCGTCGGTCCACCCGTCGCGGAAGGCGGCCTCCATGTCTTCGCCATGGCGCCGGCGGAAGCGGGCGGGGTACGTCGAGAGCGCCATGCGGATCAGCGCGAGGGCCAGGCCCGGCGGCTGCGGACGGCCGTGCGGCGGGATCACGAGGGACCGGGATCGGGCAGCAGCGTCCGCACTCGATCCACCACCCGTCCCAGACGCTCGGTCTCGGCCCGCAGCACCCGCAGGCCCAGGGGGGTGATGCCGTAGTACTTCCGGGGCCGCCCCCGGTGCACGTCGGGCGCCGCGTCCGGCGTCTCCGTCTCCCGCACGAGCCCGACGCCCTCCAGGCGGGCCAGGACCCGGTAGAGGGTGCCGATCCCGGGAGAGATCGCCCCGGCCGACTCCTCGTCGACCGCCTTCATGATGGCGTAGCCGTAGAGGTCGTCGGCGGCGAGCACCGCCAGGACGTGCAGGTCCAGGGGGCTCAGGGGAAGCAGGTCCCGCGGGGTGGCGTCTGGTGGCATGGTCGGGTCCGGGCCGTATAC
>JAHWKH010000117.1 GCA_019347995.1 Gemmatimonadota bacterium
TGGTGCACCGGATCGAGCGACGCGGCGAGCTCAGGTTGCATGAGGTGCTGGAGCTCCGCGCTCTGCGTCGTGCCGGGCACGTCCTCACGCGCCACCCGGCGGTCGCTCTGGCGGCGGACGCCGAACGCGGACTCGGCGGTGGCGAGCTGTCGGACCTCGTGGGCGGGATCGAGGTGCAGCTCCACGACCTGGCCGGCCGCCTCGCGGCGGCTGGACACGAGGTCCACGTCGTCACGACCACGCCCGCCGACCCCCGGGCGCAGCGCCGGCTGCAGTCGGCGCCCCTGGAAGCGCATCCCGCCGTGCGGGTCCACCGCCTCGACGTCCCCCTGGTTCCGGGGCTCGGCGTGACGTTCTCGCCGGGGGCGTCGTCGGCCGCGCGCCGCATCCTGGAGGAGGAGCGGGTGGAGGTGGCCCACGTGCACGCTTCCATCGGCTCCACCATGGCCCTGGCCGGCGCGCACGCGGCCCGGGCCGCCGGCGTGCCCCAGGTGGTGACCTTCCACTCGGTCATCGGGGGTTACGCCTGGGTCCTGCGCGTCTTCGATCGCGCCTTCGGGTGGAGCCGGTGGCCCCAGGCCGTGTCCGCGGTGTCGTCGCCCGTGGCGAGGGAGCTGGAGGCGCTGGTGCCGCAGAGACCGGTCCACGTGCTGCCCAACGGCGTGGACACGGCGGCCTGGCGGGTCGAGCCGCGGCGGGGCGAGCCGGGCGTGCTGCGCCTGGTCTCCGTGTTGCGCCTCCAGCGCCGCAAGCGCGCCCGCGCGCTCCTGCACGTGGTGGCCCTCGCGGCGGCACGCCTGGCGCCCGACATGGAGGTGCGCCTCACCGTCATCGGCGACGGGCCCCAGCGCGGAAGGCTCGAAGCCGAGGCACGGCGGCTGGGGCTGGGCGAGCGTGTGCGCTTCACCGGCTACCTGCCGCGCGATGCCATCCGCGAGCGCTTCGCGGAGGCCGACGCCTTCGTGCTGGTCAGCGTGCTGGAATCGTTCGGGCTGTCCGCGGCGGAGGCACGCGCCGCCGGGCTGCCGGTGGTGGCGCGGGGAGACTCAGGGATGGGCGAGCTGTTCGTCCAGGGCCGCGGAGCCCTCCTGGCGCCCTCCGACGAAGGCGTGGCCGACCACCTCGTGCGTCTCGGCCGCGACCGCGACCTCCTCGGCCGCCTGCGGGAGCACAACCGGACCCCCGCCCCGTCCCATGACTGGGGCGCCGTCCTGGAGCGGCACCTGGAGCTGTATCGGGCGGTGCGGGAGGGGGGCGAGGCGGCGCGGCGGGCGACCGGCTTCTAGGTGTGAATGCCAGGCCGGCGAGGACTCCGGGGGTCCGACGGCCCGTTCGGGGACGAGAACGTGACACACGGCGCACGCGGGGGAGGCATGTGTCGCCTTGTCCGCGCTATTCGCGGTCAACCCTCCATACCGTGTGATGCTCGGTTGGCCCGTGTCACGTTTCCCGCGCCGGCCGCGGTGGAAGTGACACGAAGCCGACGCACGTGGGGCGGATGGCATGTTGTCGGTGGGGGACGAAGGGAACCACGGTCCGAGGACGGAGAAGGGATCGCTCCGCGTCCGCGGCATCGATCCGATCCGCGCCCGCGCCTGGGGTCGCCTCAGTCCGCGGCTTCGCCCGGCCGTCGCCTCAGTCCGCGGCTTCGCCCGCCGTGCGCTTCGGCACCGGGTGCCCGTCCGGTGCCGCGGTCC
The DNA here is from genome assembly GCA_019347995.1 of Gemmatimonadota bacterium. The sequence continues at coordinate 1,698 of JAHWKH010000117.1, forward strand.
TGGTCCCCTCGCCCGAATCGTCCGCCGCCAGCCCCACCCGCCGCCCCCGCCACAGCGTCACCGTGAGCCACCCCCCGCCCGCCATGGGCAGCAGGTACGCCAGGTGCTGGACCACGGCGAGCCCCAGCGCGAGCTCCGGGGCCGCGCCCACGGCGCGCCACGCCAGGAAGGCGCTCCCCTCGTAGACGCCCAGGTTCGCGGGGGCGACCGACACCATGGTGGCCAGGTTCACCGCCACCAGGACGAGGAGGGCCTCCGCCGGCCCCACGCCGGCGCCGAACGCCGCGGCCACGGCCAGGATGCCGGCCAGCTCGGCGGCCTTCATGGCCAGCGCCAGGACGACGCCCCCGACCAGGATCCGGGGCCGACGCACGGAGGCCAGGGCGCGGCGCACCTCCCCCACGAACCGCCCGACCGGGGCCAGGCGCCCGCGGGCCAGCGCCCGGGGTGTCGTGCCGCTGCGGGACAGGACCGCCACCGCCGCCGCGAGGAGGGCCACGCCCGTCGACAGAGCCACCAGCGCCGTCTTCAGCCGTCCCGGCAGCGGCGCCACGGCCGCCAGGAGCAGCAGCACGGCCACCTTGGCGACGCCCTCGGCGAGCTGGTCCAGCGCGGTGACCGACACCGCGGCGGCGTGGCCGACCCGACCCCGCGTGGCCAGCAGGTGGAGCCCCGCGGCCTGGCCGGCCAGGAACGGGACCGAGTTGGCGATCATGGCCATGACCGTCGTCACGCGCAGCATGCGCGGGTAGGGCACCGATCGATCGTGGGGCAGGAAGCGCGTCCACTGCCAGGCCCAGAGGAAGAGGATCGCGGCGTTGGCCGCCACCGCCGCCGCCAGCCACGCCGGGTGCATCCGCGCCAGGACGGGCACGACCCCGTCCCACCCCACGCTCCGGAAGCACGCCACCAGGAGCGCCGTGGCCACGAGCCATGCGGCGGCCCAGCGCAGGCGACGGCTCACGTCGCCGCTCCCCGGCCCGCCGCGGGCCCGCCGCCGGCGCCGTGACGGGCGGGCGCGTCGGGCAGCGCGTCCATGCGCAGGAAGCGGGCGCCGTGCTCCTGGAAGAGCCGCAGAACCTCGGCGACGGCCGCCCGAGCCGGCTCGCCGGTGCGGGCCCGGCAGTCCCAGCGCAGGCGCTCACCCGACAGGTCCACCATCTCCCAGGGGTGGACGAACAGCACCACGGGGGAGGCGAGCGCCAGCAGGATCGGGTCGCGGAGGGCGGGAGGGAGCCGGAGCGCCGACGACGTCGTCGACGCCGCCACGCGCCGCAGCGTCGTCTCGGGTCGCGGGCGCAGCCCCAGGGCGCGGGCGGCGGCTCCGGCCCAGCGCGCCGGCTTGTACGCGCCCTCGGAGGAGTCGAGGCGGTAGCCGGCGTCCTCGAGAAGGGGGAGGCAGGCGTCCGGAAGCGACAGGTTGGGCGCCCGGAAGGACGTCACCGGCGCGAAGGCGCGCAGCGTGGCGGAGGAGCGCTCCACCTCGTCCCTGGCGTCGGCCGGGTCCATGCCGTCGAAGCGGCGGTGCGTGTGGCCGTGGCATCCCAGCTCGTGGCCCGCCGCGACGATCGACGCCACGGCGGCCGGGTGGCGCTCGGCGGTCTCGCCCGTGGTGAAGAAGGTCGCGGTGACCTCCGCGTCCGCCAGCAGCCCGAGCAGCGCCGGCAGGCCCTCCTCCACGCCCCGCCAGCCGGCCAGGTAGGGCGGGCAGTCGGGCTCGACGTCCACGCTGAAGCAGACGGTGCGGGGCCCCTCCGCGGCGGGCCTCACGGGCCCGGACCGAGACCGGCGCGCACGGAGCGGTCCTCCACGGCCGAGCCCTCTCCCGGCTCGAGGAAGCGCCAGAAGCGGGACTCGAGCTGGCGGACCAGCGACGGAGGCACCGCCTCCGGGCCGGATCCCACGGGGCGGTCCAGGAGATCGGTGGTGCGGGAGGCGTCCACCAGGAAGCGCCCGCCGGGTCCCAGGCCGGTGACGTGGAACCAGCGCTTGCGCTCCCGGTCCACCACCAGGTTCGGGCGGTCGGCCCAGGGGAAGTAGCGGCCCGACACCATCACGTCGCGGCGCGCCGCCAGCGTCTCCGGCGGCGTGGACAGGAGCGACAGGCCGTCGCTCCACGACGACGGGGGCGCGGCGGGCGTGGGAGCCAGGGCCTCCATGACCGTGGGCCACACGTCCTTCACCGAGGCCAGGGGCGGCGTCTGCGACGGCGCCTCGCTCGCCCCGGGCACCCCCAGGAAGCCGGGGACCAGGATCTTCTCGTTCCAGAACGTGCTGCGTCCGTGTCCGAAGAGGCCGTGCTCCCAGAACTCCGTCCCGTGCTCGGAGGTCGCCACCAGCACGGTGCGGCCCGCCTCGAAGTCGCTCCGGAAGCGCGCCCACGTCTCGGCGAAGTACTCGTCGGCCTGACGCACCGCGTTGCGATAGCTGTTGCGCACGCGCTCCTGGAAGCCCGGGTCGTCGTACGAGACGAAGGGGCTGCGCTCCGACTCCACCAGGTACGGGGCGTCCACCCGGTTGTGGGCGCGCGACGTGTCGAACGGGTAGTGCGGCGTGTAGTGGAAGAGCAGGAGGAAGTACGGCCGCCCGTCGGCCTCCCGCTCCGCGAGAAAGCGCTGCACGATCCCCTCGATGTCGTCGTCGTCGTCGGGGTAGTGCACCTCCTGGAAGGCTCCGGCCAGGAAGTCGGTGGGGTACTTGTTGAAGCGAGATCCGGCCACCAGCGCGGTGACGTATCCGTTGGCCTCCAGCACCTCCAGCGGCCACGGCCTCACGTGGTGGCGGGCGAAGGGGTGGTAGTGCCACGCGTCGAGTCCGAAGAGCAGCCCGAAGAAGCCGATCTCCGTGGCGTGGCCGGTGCTGTAGAGCCGCTCGGGCACCAGCACGTCGGGACGCTCACCCCAGGCCGCCAGCCGGGGCGTGAGCTCGGGGCCGACGTGGTCGGCGCGCAGCCCGTCGCCGACCCAGAAGACCACGTTGCGGCGGGCGCCCAGCTGGGGTGGCGTGGTGGTGGCCGGGGTGGGGTATCCGCCCTCCCCCAGCCGGGGCTCCACGTCGATGTGGGGCCGATGGCGCGATTCCGCCAGCAGCACGTGGCGCAGCGGCAGCGATTCCAGGAACTCGTGGCGGTCGCTCACCACCCGGGGACCCTGGGAGCCGTAGAGGAGGAGACCGGCCGCGCCCACGGCCACCAGCCCGGTCAGGCTCCACGGTCCCATCGCTCCCGACGTGGCGCTCCGTCTCCGGAGCCAGAGCAGGAAGGCCGCCTCGGCCACGACGATCACGGCGCCCACCGCCAGCGCGAACACCAGGTCCTGCGGCCGGATGCCGAAATCCCGGGCGATCCACGCGTTCGTGAACAGCTCGGCCAGGTCGAACTCGTAGAAGTGGACGCCGTGGTCCTTGAACACCGTGGTCTCGACGTACACGCAGCACGTCACCGCGGTGGTGAGGAGAACGGCCAGGGCCGTGGCCACCCGGCCGAGGGCGCGGGTGCGGGCCAGGAGCGCCCAGCCGGCGAAGGTGGCGAGCGCCAGCGTCGCCGTCCCGTAGAGGACGAAGCCCATGGTGGCCTGGCGCAGCGGTCCGCCTCCCGGTCCCTCCACCTCGAGGACGGCGCCCAGGACGGCGTCGAGCCGCCAACGGTAGAACGCCGCCTGTCCCAGCACGTTGGCCAGGAGGAAGGCGGCCAGCGCGGCCGGGGCGGGTCTGCGGAGCGCCTCCAGGATCACCTTCACCGCCGGCAGCCGCCGGCGGGCGCGGCGTGCCCCGGGAGGCCCGGCGACCCGCGGAACCGTCCGCCTGCTGCGCATCCCGCGACGCCCGGCCACCTGCGCGGCCACCCGGTTGCGGTATGCTCTCTTCGGGTCGGATGCATGGAGCCCTTGGGGGACGGCGGAAACGGACGCTCGGCGGCGGACCTGCGGGGACGGCCGGGGCAGGGCGCAGGGACCGTGCCGGATCCGGATAACCTATTCCCTGGTCCGGGCCTCGACCAAGGGGGCGGGCTTCGCCGCCCGCGCCGGACCTCACGTCCGCCGCAGGACGGCGGCGATGCTCACCGACGATTGACCTGCGCGGGGCGCCACCGGGAGATTCCCCCCATGATCCGTCCGATCCTCCTCCGCCTTCGCGGATCCGTCGCGACCCTGGCGGCTCTGTCGCTCCTGGGCGCCCCTGCCCTGGAGGGCCAGCGGCCGCAGGAGAGCCCCTCCCCGGGCGCGCTCGCTCCCGGCCTGCCGGATACGCTGCGCCCGATGGCCCGCGCGACCGCGCTGGGCAGCGTGGACCGTCTCTACGACGCCTTCGACCCCCGCGCCTCCCTGGCGGCGGCCGATGCCCTCCTGGAGTCCGACCCCGAGGACTACGAGGTTCTCTGGCGCGCCAGCCGGGCCGCCGTGGTGCTCGGGAGCCTGGCGGAGGAAGAGGACGTCCAGGACGCGTGGTTCCTGCGGGGCGCCGGGTACGGAGAGCGAGCCATGGCGCTCCGGCCCGAAGGGGTGGAGGCTCTCTACTGGCTCGGGGCCTCCAAGGGTCGCCTCGCCCTCCAGCAGGGGCCGCGCACCACGGCGGCGCTGGCCCAGGAGGTCTACGACCTCGCCCACCGGGTGCTGACGCTGGATTCCCTCCACGCCGGCGGCCACAACATCCTCGGCAAGCTCAACTACGAGGTGATGACCCTCACCGCGTTCGAGCGCTTCCTCGCCCGGCTCATCCTGGGCAACGAGGCCCTGCGCTCGGCGTCGTGGGAGCTCGCCGAGCACCATTTCTCCCGCTCCCTGGTGAGCGAGCCGGAGGTGGTGCTCTTCCACTTCGACCTGGGCAAGATGTATCTCGCCCAGGGTCGGCTGGAGGAGGCCCGGGACGCCTTCCTCGCGCTCCTGGACCTTCCGGACCGCCATCCTCCCGATCCCGGGTGGAAGGCGGAGACGCGCCGCCTCCTGGCCGACGTCCAGCGGAGGCTCGGGCGATGAGCGGGAGCCTGACGGGAAGCCGCCCGGCGCGGCCGGAGGGGCGTGCGCCGCGGTGGGAGCCTGCGGGGTGGGCCCGATGAGCATGCGCGTCGAGGTCGAGGGCGTGGGGCTCGAGGTGGCCATCGCGGGACCCGAGGACGCTCCCGCCGTCGTCTTCCTCCACGGCTTCCCCCTGAGCCACCGCATGTGGGAGCCCCAGATGCGGACGCTGGAAGGGCGCTGGCGGGTCGTGGCGCCCGACCTGCGGGGCATGGGCGCCAGCGACTCCGGCGACGGCCAGTACGGCATGGACGTCTACGTCGACGACCTCTTCGCCGTCCTCGACCGGCTGGGCCCGGGCGAGGTGGTGGGCTGCGGCCTCTCCATGGGCGGCTACGTGCTGCTGCGAGCCCTGGAGCGCGAGCCCGGCCGCTTCCGCGCCGCGGTCCTGGCCGACACCCGCAGCACGCCCGACGACGACGAGGGGCGCCTGAAGCGCGTGGCCGCCATGCGCGCCGAGCAGAAGGCCGAGGAGGAGGGCGAGCCGCGCCCCCCCGAGGAGGCCTCGATCGAGCGCGAGGACGGGCCGGGCACGTTGAGCCTCGAGGACCCCGACCGCGAGTTCGAGGGCGAGCCGGCGAAGATCACCGGCAAGGTCATCGACGCGAAGAGCCGCAAGCCCGTCCCGTACGTGCGC